>JAKALX010000415.1 GCA_021823905.1 Chloroflexota bacterium
CTCGAGAGTCGTCTCCCCCGAGGGGATGCTGTACTGGGCGTCGTCGTCCGCGCGGATGACCCCTTTGAACTGGATCGTCTCGCCGGGCCGGTAGATCGGCCGGTCGGTGTAGACGTTGCCGACGTAGGTGCGGGCGTAGTATTCCAGGGGGATGTTGAGCTGGTAAGGGTAGGAGCCCTGCTGCCAGCGGGTAGAGGTCACGCCGCTACGGCCGCCGGAGTTCAAGGTCAGGAGATAGCTGCGATCCGGGCCCTTCCCAATTTGAGGGAGCGGCACCTTGAAGACGGCAAGGCCGTTCGCGTCCGTCGTCGCGTTATTGGTGGAGATGCCGGTTCCTTCAGCATGAACCGTGGCGCCCACAACAGGCTTGCCGCTGTCGTGATCGATGACCCATGCGACGAGCTCGTCGTTCGAGAGCTTCGCGACGATCTCGGTGTCGATCACTTCAAAGGCGAGCTGCGAGGCCAACGTTCCGCTTGTGCGCACGAGGTAGTCGCCCTTCGGCAACGGGCCGCCACCCGAGAGAGAGGTTGAGGCGATGAGAACCTCGTCCTTTGCGCCGGCAACTGGCTCGGTCCAGGTGCGCAGCGGCTTCTGAGAAGGAACGAAACTCGGAGGTGGCGGAGCGTTTCCGATGTAGAACCGACTCGCCTCGCCTGGAGTCAACGGCCAGAGGGTGAACGTGGCGCTTGTCACGTTGGTCGCGTGGTAATAGAGGATCGGCTCAGCCGACGAGGCAAATGTCCCGGAACTGCTGTATCCCGGCGTTGCGAGGCTGATAGACGAGGGCAGGGCGCCCGTGGTGAAGGAGAAGCGGTAGGCGCCCATGACCTGGCCGTAGCGGTCGGTTGCGCCGGCCGCGATGCTCACCGTGTAGGGCGTCGAGGGCTTGAGGCGGACGTTGATGTAGGCGTGCTGCTCGTCGTAGGTGTTGAGGCCGTCCGCGACCTCCTGCGCCGTGAAGCTGCTGACGGAGAACTTGCCATCGAGGGAGTCCACGTTCATCGGCGTCGCGAAGTTGATCGCGATCCCGTAGCGGTCGGCGCTGGTCTCACCGGCGGCCGGCCTGGTGCTGCCGACCCCGGGCAGAGCGGCGACGGTGAACGTTGACTTGCGCTCATCCTTCGTCGCGCCGCCGCTCGCCCCCTTGAGATCTTTCGCGAGGGCGACGGTGTAGACGCCGGCCGCCTTCAGGTTCGCGGCCGGGGTGAAGGTGGCAACGGCCGAGTCGGGTGACCAGGCGATCGAGCCGGCCACAGCCGCGCCAGAGCTGTCGAGCAGGCGCAACCCCGCTTCGACCGAGGCGTGGTCCATGGGCTGGTTGAAGGCGACGGTCACCGGCTGCCTCGGGGCGGCATATTGCGTGGCCTGGTCCGGCGTGACGCTCGCGACCGCCGGGCTCACGGTCGTGAAGCTCCAGGTGAAGTCCTGCTTGAGGACGCCGTCAGCCTCGGAGGTGAGCCCCGCCGCGATCTTGAGGTGGTAGGTGGTGTTCGGCGCGAACGCCTTCGGGACGAAGCGGTAGAGCGAGGTGTTCAACCATTCGCCGGCGCCTTCAAGTGGCGGGTCGAAGGCGACAACCGGTGACGTGCGCTGGGCGGACAGGGTTGTGAGCGGCGCGACCGAACGGCTGAACTGGACGAGTACCTGGGCGTTCGCGGGGACTTCGGTGTCGCCATCGGCCGGGATCGCCTGGACGACCGTGAGGAGACCGCTCGTGGTGAACTGCTTCTCCACGGCCTGGGTCAGGCCGGTCTCGGGCCGGGCGGCGACCTTCACCGTGTAGGTCTGGCCACGCAGCATACCGGGGTAGTCCGGCTGGAAGAGGAGCGTGCGGTCGCTCAGCCAGGCGTACTCGCCCTTGAGCGCGGGCTCGACCGCCAGGAGGTGCGCACCGTCGTGGTCGGTTGGGGCTTTCGCGAAAGTGACCTTGATCGGCGCCAGGCGTGGCACGTCGTTCCCGTCCGGAGAAAGCGCGAAGCCGGCAGGTTCGGTTGGCTTCGGGACCGCCGGACCCAGGTTGCGCATCAGTACAACCGTGACGAGCCCGACGACTACGACGACCGCGAGGCCGGCAACGGCAAGCCAGCGAGGATCGCGAAAGGCTGGGCGGAGGCGGGCGAGCAACTGCTTCATCGGATTCGTACCTCGAACGTGGAATGTGCCGTGGCGACTCTGTCGCCCGGAAGGAGGGCCGTGACGTCGACGCGATGCGCGCCGGGAGTGAGGGCCCAGGTGACCCGGGCGTCGGGGCCGGGAACAGGTTCTGAAGAGACGCCGTCGACGGCGAACGTCACCAGGGCGTCTGCCTGGGCAGCGGTCGCGCGCAGCAGGACTTCCTGCGCCTGCAACTCGGGCGAAAGGAACAGCACCGCCCCAGCCACGGGCTGAACGATGCGAACAGCCGGGGGCGCATCGGTTCGCGGCGGCCCCCCGGCAAGCGGCAGGCCCGCATCGAGCGCCCACGCGACCGCGTCCGGCGGCGGATTCACCCCGAGCGAGCCATCCGGGAGGCGGGCGTAGAAGTGCTCGGTAGCGGCCGGCACGGTGCCGGCGGCGAAGAGTTCGGTCCGAGGCGAGGGGCAGTCGGGCCCGGGGAGCATGCCGGTCGGATCGCAGACGGTTGCCTCCACGATGCCCGGCGGCCGCGGCAGCCAGCCCGGATCACGGCCACCGACGGCGGCGGTCATCACGTCGCGCCAGATAGGGCCCGCACCGTCAACGCCGGAGACATCCTCCATGGGCGAGCCGTCGGCGTTGCCGACCCACACGCCGGTGACGACCCCGGGGGTGAAGCCGAGGGCCCAGTTGTCGCGGAAACCGGTCGTAGTGCCGGTCTTGACGCCTGCCTTGAAGGGAAGGTCCAGGGGCGTGACCTCGCCGAAGCCGGGGATTCGCGCGTCGGGGTCGCTGAGGATGTCGGCGAGCAGATAGGCGTGCTCGGGCTGCAGCACCCGCGCGGGGTCACCCGTCGGATGCTCATAGAGGACATGCCCGGACGTGTCGAGCACGCGCATGACCGCGTATGGGCGGCTCAGGAGGCCCTCGGTGGCGATGGCGCCATAGGCCGAGGTCAGGTCTATGAGCCGGACTTCGCCGCCACCAAGCGTGAGCGCGAGCCCGTAGGACTCCGCCGCGCTGAGCGTTCGCAACCCAACGCGGTGGGCGATCTCGAGGAGCGTGTCGACCCCGAGCGTGTCGAGCGTCCGGACCGCCGGGATGTTGAACGAAGAGGCCAGCGCGGTCCGCAGCGAGACGGGCCCGTGGAAACGGAGGTCGTAGTTGAGCGGCGTGTACGGGCCCTGGGGCGTGTCGAAGGTGCTCGGCACGTCGAGCAGCATCGTGGCCGGCGTGAAGCCATGTTCGAACGCGGCGGCATAGAGGAATGGCTTGAGCGCCGAGCCCGGCTGGCGGGCGGCGAGAGCAAGGTTGACCTGGCCGTCGTTGGCGCTGTCGTCGAAGTTCGCCGAGCCGGCCATCGCGAGAATGCGGCCATCGCGGGGATCGATGGACACGACGGCGGCATTCGTGACATGGCGGTCCGCAAGCTCCTGGAGATGGACGCGAACCAGGCGCTCGGTTTCCTGCTGGAGGCCCGGGTCGAGGGTGGTTTCGATGACGAGACCCGGGCGGCTCGCCAGGTCGGGCCGCTCCTAGATCG
>JAKALX010000416.1 GCA_021823905.1 Chloroflexota bacterium
GGGCTTGAACGCCGACACGGGCGCGAAGGTCTGGGGCACCCTGGTGGGCCCGGGCAGCGCGCTCGGCGGCCTGGAGTGGGGCTCCGCCACCGACGGCAAGCGCATCTACTTCGCGGTCGCGAACCTCTACGGTATCCCCTACCCGATGGTGAACCCGCCGAAGGGCACGCCTACGAGCTCGACCGCCGGCAGCTGGGGCGCCGCGGACCCGGCGACAGGCAAAGTTCTGTGGCAGACCGCCGACCCGAACGGCGCGATTGACCTCGGACCGGTGAGCACCGCCAACGGCGTTGTTTATGCAAGCTCGTTCGGCGGTTCGGTTGGCGTTCCCGGCTCGTCCGCGGGCAAGCCGACGATGTTCGCCCTCGATGCGGCCAACGGCAAGCAGCTCTGGTCGTTCGTGAGCGGCGGTTCCGTCAACGCAGGCCCCGCGATCGTCAACGGCCAGCTCTTCTGGGGCTCGGGTTACTCCAACCTGGGTCTCGGCGACCCGAACGCGAAGCTCTTCTCGTTCTCGAGGTAGGACTGGTCCAGGGATTCCCAACCAGGCAGGCATATGACGAAGCCGGGGAACATTCCCCGGCTTCGTCAATCTCTTCGCGGCACCGCGACTGCTATCGGCGGCGGACCTTGACGGCCGTGCCGTAGGCGCAGATCTCGGTCCAGTTCGGGCCCATCTCCGAGGTGTCGAAGCGCATCGCGAGGATGGCGTTCGCGCCCTTCGCCTCGGCTTCGGCGACCATTCGCTCCATGACCTGGTTGCGGCTATCGGTGAGGGCCTGGGTCATGCCCTTGAGTTCGCCGCCGAACATGGACTTGAGGCCGGAGCCCATCTGGGAGAAGGCGTTGCGGGAGCGGACGGTGAGGCCGAAAACCTCACCCAGAACCTCCTCGACTTCGTAACCGGGCAGATCGTTCGTGGTGGCAATCAACATGCGCGGAAGGTATACCGCGCGCGAGGGCGAGGCAATCCGCCGCCGCGCAAGCGACGAAGCGCTGCCAGCGGGAGCCACATCCCGGCGCTCGTTGGCACTCGCGCTACTGATGGCGCGCAAGCGATCGCAGCAAGGGGGGCGTCCCGATCAGCAGCGCGACAGATATGGAGCGCCGGGATGGCGGCATGGCGGCCGGAGCCACATCCCGGCGCTCGTTGCCACTCGCGCTACCTGCCGTGCGGTGGTAACCGCGCAGCCGATCAGCAGCGCGACAGATATGGAGCGCCCGGATGGCGGCATGGCGGCCGGAGCCACATCCCGGCGCTCGTTATCACTCGCGCTACTGATGGGGGCCTGGCGAGATCCATGGCCGGGGATCTTGACAGCGCTTCGCCGTTGGCTAAGGATCATCCTGCCGTCTATCGGAAACGAAGGCGAGCCTGGATGTCTACGCCCCAGCACGAACGTCCGCCTGGACCGATGAGGCCGGTACGGACAGGTCAAAGCGGCAAACCATGCCGCGCCTGTTGTGCCCCGCTTTGATTCCGGCGGGGCATTCGCGTCTCCGGGGCCCTTCGAAAGGGACCGCCGATGCGGACAATGATGGCCGGGAAGATCCACCGCGCCACGGTAACCCAGGCCAACCTCGACTACGTGGGGTCGATCACGATCGACCCGGAGTTGACGGAAGCGGCCGGCATCCTCCCCTACGAGCAGGTGCACGTCCTCGACGTGACGAACGGGAACCGGCTGGAGACGTACGTCTTGCTCGGCGCGCGTGGCTCGGGCGAGGTGTGCATCAACGGCGCCGCGGCCCACCTCGTTCACCCCCAGGACCTGGTGATCATCGCGACCTACCAGCAGGTGGACGAAGCGGCCGCGCGCGAGTGGGCGCCGCCTCAGGTCCACGTCGACGGGCGGAATCGCATCAGGCAGATCGTGGTTGGCGACGGCCGGGCGCCTTCGCTGCGCGAGTACGCCGCCATCGCCTGAACCGCAGACAGAGCCGCTACCCACCCAAGGAGGGGACTCAAGATGCCGCGCTATTCCGTTCACAAGCTTCGCGAGCTCAAGGCCGCCGGCCGCAAGTTCGCCATGATCACCGCCTATGACTATGCCGGCGCCCGGCTCGTCGAGCAGGCGGGCGCGCAAATCATCCTCGTCGGCGATTCGCTCGGCAGCGTCGTCCTCGGCTACGACTCGACCGTACCGGTGACGATGGACGACATGGTCCACCACACGAAGGCGGTCGTGCGGGGCACGGAGAAGGCGATCGTGGTCGCCGACATGCCGTTCATGAGCTACCAGGCGAACGCCGACGAAGCGATGCGCAACGCCGGTCGCTTGCTGCAGGAGGCGGGCGCAACCGCCGTCAAGCTCGAGGGTGGGAGTCACGTTGTCGGGCTCGTCCGGCGGATGGTTGAGTGTGGCATCCCGGTGATGGGCCACCTCGGGCTGACACCGCAGTCGGTGAACCAGTTCGGCGGGCACAAAGTGCAGGGAAAGACGCCCGCGGCGGCGGCCAAGCTGCTGAACGACGCCCGTGCGTTGGAAGAGGCCGGCGCGTTCGCCGTCGTCCTCGAGACGATCCCGGCGCCACTCGCGCGGATGGTGACGGAGCGCCTCTCGATCCCGACGATCGGCATCGGCGCCGGCCCCGGCTGCGACGGGCAGGTGCAGGTGTTCCACGACATGCTCGGTATCTACGACGACCAGCGGGCGCTACGCCACGCGAAGCGCTACGCGGTCCTCGGGGCGCAGATCCGCGACGCGGTCCGTGCGTACATCGCCGAGGTAGAAGACGGCTCGTTCCCGACCGAGGAGCACAGCTTCCCGATGGACGAGTCGACGCTCGGCGAACTGGCGCACGCGTTCTAGGTTGAGCGCGGGCGCGGGCCGGAAGAGCCAGATCGACAGCCGCGGCCTGTCACTCGACAATCGCGAATGATGGATGTTCTGACGACACCGGCCGCCATGCGCCGCTGGCGCGCGAGCCAGTCCGGCTCGGTCGGCTTCGCGCCAACGATGGGATACCTGCACGAAGGTCACCTCGAACTCGTCCGGCAGAGCACCGCGGAGAACCTGCGGACAGTGGTGAGCATCTTCGTCAACCCCACACAATTCGGGCCGGGCGAGGATTATGAACGCTACCCGCGCGACGAAGTGCGCGACCTCAACCAGTTGCGGGACGCGGGCGTGGCGGCGGTCTACCTTCCTTCGGCCGCCGAGATGTACCCGCCAGGGTTCCAGACGTTCGTCGAAGTCGAGTATGTCACGCGGCGGCTCGAAGGCGCGGCCAGGCCGGGCCATTTCCGGGGCGTCGCTACCGTCTGCCTGAAGCTGTTCAACGCGGTCCAGCCGCAGCGGGCGTACTTCGGGCGCAAGGACGCGCAGCAGTTGCGGGTGATCCAGCGGATGGTGCGTGACCTCGACCTGGCGCTCGAAGTCGTGCCCGTCGCGATTGTCCGCGAATCCGACGGGCTGGCGATGAGCAGCCGGAACGTCTACCTGACGCCGGAGCACCGAGCCGCCGCGCCCGTCCTCTTCCGGGCGCTGTCGGAGGCGAAGGCCGCCTACGACTCGGGCGAGCGCGACGCCGATCGCTTGCGATTCCTGGTGGCCGAGCGGATTTCGGCGGAGTCGCACGCCGAAATCGAGTACGTGTCGCTCGCGGACGACCGGACGCTCGAGGAGATCGAGGATCGTGTGGAAGAACC
>JAKALX010000417.1 GCA_021823905.1 Chloroflexota bacterium
TCACCAACCAGCGCGGCGAGCTTGTGGCCCGCGCGCGCGGAAAGAGCATTGCCCGATGAGCGCCCAGCGGTTCGCCGGCGACGTCCACCCGGGCGAGGAGCTCACGCCGATGGTGAAGAACGCCAGTCGGGCGCAGCTCTTCCTCTTCAGCGCCGCCACCAACAACCCCCATCGGATCCACTACGACCGGGAGTATGCGGCGACGGAGGGCCACCCCGACGTGCTCGTTCATGGGCCCCTCCAGGAGGCATGGCTGCACCAGTTCGTGGCCGACTGGGCCGGACCGCGCGGGCGGGTCGTGGCGCTCACCTCGCAGAATCGCGGGCGGGCGTTCCCGGAGCGCGATCTGACGTTCAAGGGCCGGGTGAAGGCGGTCGAGGCTGATGGGACGGTCGAACTCGATGTCTGGGAAGAGAACGACGCCGGCGAAGTGCTGATGCCCGGGAGCGCGCGGGTGCACCTGCCGCGGCGTGGCACGGAAGCCTGATGTTCGACTCAATTCCTCCCGCGATGGAGCGCCGCATGCGCGAGCTCGAAACCATCGACGCGCGGGATCGCGACGACGGCACCCCCCGAATTCAGCGGCTTCGCCAGGTGCCACCCGAAACGGGCCGCTTCATCGCGCTCATGGCGGCGATGGCGCCCCCCGGTCGCGTTGTCGAGATTGGGACCAGCGCCGGGTATTCGACACTCTGGATCGCCCTCGGCTGCCGCCAATTGGGGAGGACCGTGACGACGTTCGAGGTGCTGCCAGAGAAGGTCTCGCTCGCCCAACAGACCTTCGCTCAGGCCGGCGTTGGTGACGTTGTCACGCTCGTCCACGGCGACGCACGGGAGCACCTGGACGGCATGCAGGACATCGGCTTCTGCTTCCTGGATGCGGAGAAAGAAGTGTATCTGGATTGCTACGAGTTGCTGGTGCCGCGGATGGTCACCGGCGGCCTGATCGTAGCGGACAACGCCATCAACCACGCCGAAGCGTTGACCCCGTTCCTCGAGCGGGCGCTGGCGGACGTCCGCGTCGACGCGATGGTCGCGACGGTGGGCAAGGGTGAGTTGCTGGCTCGCAGACGCTGATCCGACAGGGCCACGCCAGCGCATGGGGGTGAACTGGGCGTAGACTGCTCCTCAGCGCCACCGCGGGTTCGCAAGGGCTCGCTCGCGCAGCATTGGAGACCGATGACACGTCCGCCCGGTACCGGGGAACGGCTGGGTCCGCCGCCGCCATTCGTTCGGCTGGGCTCACGCTATGCCCGGAAGCAGGGGCCGAAGCGGGGCCTGGTCATCGGCGCTGTTGTCGCTGGCATCATCGCCCTGTTCATCGTCCTCACGGTGTTGAAGACGCTATATCTCGATCTCCTCTGGTTCCGGAGCGTCGGGTTCAGTTCGGTCTACACCACGCGGATAACGGCGAGGATCTGGCTGTTCCTTGGCGGCGCCGCGGTCTCCTTCGTTTTCCTGGCCGCGAACCTGGTCATTGCGCGGCGGATCGCGCCGAGCGCCGACGATCCAGACTTCCAGGTGAGCCCCGAGCTAGAGCAACTGTTCGAAGGCATCACCCAGCCGGCGGCGCGGCGGATCTTCCTCGTCGTGGCGGGAGTCTTCCTCGCGATCGCAACGCTTTCCTTCGCTTCCTCGGCCGCGAGCCACTGGGAAACGATCCTGCTCTACCTGCATTCCCAGCCATTCGGCCGCGAAGATCCGCAGTTCCACCGCGACCTTGGCTTCTATGTGTTCAAACTCCCGGTCTACCGCTACGCGGCGGACTGGCTGTTGGCGGCGGGCGTCGTCGCGCTCGTGTCGACGGTCGTCGTCTACCTGTTGCGCGCGACGCTCTACGGCTTCCGGATCGACGCGCCCCGGCCGATCGCGAGCCACCTGCTGAGCGTCGAGGCGCCGTGGAAAATAAAGCTGCACGTTTCTCTGCTGCTCGTGTTCATCCTGGTGCTCCTGGTCATTCGGGCGTTCCTTGGCCGCTACGGCCTCGTTTACTCAACGCAGGGTGTCGACGTCGGCGCGTTCTACACCGACCTGCACGCCACCTTGCCGATGATCTACATCCGCATCGCCGTCGGCTGTATCGCGGCGGCGCTGGTCCTCGTGAGCCTGTTCCGGGGCGGGCTGCTCCTTCCAGCGGGCGCTGTCGGCCTGTGGGTTCTCGTGTCGGTTGTGGGCGGTGTGTACCCGGCGCTGGTCCAGCGCTTCGTCGTCCAGCCGAACGAGCTTGCGAAGGAACAGCCCTACCTCGCGCGAAACATCGAAACGACGCGCTGGGCCTATGGCCTGGACCAGATCTCGGAACAGCAATTCCCGGCGAACCAGGCCGCCACCGAGGCGGACTTCGCGGCCAACCAGGATACGCTCGACAACGTACGGCTCTGGGATCCGGGACCGTTGCGGGCGGCGCTCAACCAGCTCCAGACCATCCGGCCGCTGTTCGAGTTCCGCGATGTGGACGTGGATCGCTACACCATCGGGGGAAAGTACCGGCAGGTGATGCTCAGCGTCCGCGAGCTCAACCAGGCCGGGCTGCCCTCGGACGCCCAGACATGGGTCAACCGGACGCTCCAGTTCACCCACGGCTACGGCTTCGCGATGGCCGCGGTCAACACCGCGCAGCCCGACGGCTCGCCGGCGTTGATCGTCCAGGACATCCCGCTCCAGGGGCCGATCACCACGTCGCGGCCGGAGGTGTATTTCGGCGAACAGCCCGACGACTTCATCGTCGTCGACGGCAACCAGCCGGAGTTCACCCCTGCCGCTGGCGGAGCGAACGTGCAGACGCGCTTCCAGGGGTCGGGCGGTGTTAGCCTTGGGAGCTTCTGGCGGCGGGCGCTGTTCGCCTGGCAGTTCGCCGATCCGAACCTCCTGATCTCGGGCGCGATCACCAACAACAGCCGGATCATCTACCGGCGCAACGTGCAGCAGCGCATCCGTGAGATAGCGCCGTTCCTTCAACTGGACGCGGACCCGTACATCGTTGTCGACCAGAACGACATGTACTGGATCCAGGACGCCTACACCGCCACGGACTCGATCCCGTATTCGCACGACGACGCCACGACGGGCCTCAACTACATGCGCAACAGCGTGAAGGTGGTAGTCAACGCCTACTCGGGCGACGTGACGTTCTACGCGATGCAGCCCGACGAGCCGATCCTCAAGGCGTACAGCGAGATCTTCCCGCACCTGTTGAAGCCGTCGAGCGACATGCCGCAGGTCATTCGCGACCATCTCCGTTACCCCGAGGACCTCTTCCGATTCCAGACGGACGCGTACCTGCGCTACCACATCCAGGATCCGCAGGCCTTCTACCAGAAGGAAGACCAGTGGGACGTGCCGACGGAGATCTTTGGCGGCACCGACCAGCGCCTTCGCCCGTACTACGTCCTCGCGCGGCTCCCGAACGCGACGAAGGACGAGTTCATGCTCATCCTCACGTTCGTTCCGCGGAACCGGACGAACGCGATCGGCTGGATCGCCGCCCGCTCCGACGGCGAGAACTACGGCAAGCTCGTCGAGTTCCGCTTCCCGACGAGCGAGAGCGTTCCCGGCCCGACCCAGGTCGAACGGCGGATCGACTCGGATGGGCGCGTGTCGCAGCAGCTCACGCTCTGGAACCAGTCGGGCTCCCAGGTCATTCGTGGCG
>JAKALX010000418.1 GCA_021823905.1 Chloroflexota bacterium
AACTGATCGATGAGCCGCTTCGCCGTCTTGAGATCAACCGACGTTTTCGGAGTGCCTACGTCTTTGAACGACTCCTTCAGAGCCTTGATTCTGCGCTGCTCGACGTCGAGTCCGACAAAGAAGGCAGCGTGACCGGACCAGCCGGTTATCGGATCGCTGGCGACCGAGCGCGAGGGCGGGTCGAACAAGGCGCAGATGCTTTCGAAATCCTCAGCAATCTCGCCAACTCGGATTCGCCACTCGGCATCGTCGGTTGTGGTGCCGAACAGTCCCATTGGTCGTGCTCCATGCGTGGCCTGCAACCCTGCGCCGCCAGCGCGCCGCGCTCCATGATCAGCGTCGGCGCGGACAAGCGACTTTAGGGGCATCCGACGGGCGATCGCGACCGTCGGAGCAGGTCTAGTAGATTCGATGAAGCTAACGGAAATCAACAGGCGTTGGCCATGGATGATGTGGTGGTTCGTATTGGGACACGTCGCTACTCGGCGGCGGCCACGCACCACGGGGTCGTTCACGATCGAAACTGCCGAGCCGCTTGGCGGCGGAGTCCTTCGTCAAAGGCGGGCCTCGGTGTCGGGCGACGGCGACGCGGAATTCGGGGTGTTCATCTGTCTGGATGCGCCGACGAAGCCGATGCTGGAGGCGGCGCTGGAAGCGGGGACGTGGGTCTCGGAGAACGACGGGCGGATCTACCAGCGGGTCCAGATCCTGAGCGCGCAGGACCTGATCGACGGGAAGACGGTGAAGATGCCGGCGTCGCGGACGGCGCTGTTTGCAGAGGCAGCGAAGGAGAAGCAGGGGAAGCAGGGGCGGCTGGTGTGAGGGGGCCACGCGCGCCAGGGAGCTGCATCCCGGCGGGTCGCTGGCGCTCTCCGTACGGACTCGATCGCGGCGATGGTGGTGGTGGTGTCGGCGTGGGATGCGGGTGGTTCGAAGCGGGCACGGTGGCCCGCGGCTACCAGGGCGGGTCGCTGACGCTCCTCCGTACTGATGTGGGCTGTTGGCGGCTGGGGAGCGCGTGTCCGGAGGGCCGGCGTGGAGCGATCAGCAGAGCGGCGAGCCGCGGCGTTGGCAGCGTGGCCGGCAGCGGGCGTGGGGCGGTTCGAACGCGAGACGCTCGGCGTGGTTCGATGCGGGCACGGTGGCCCGCGGCTACCGGGCGGCGAAAGATCAGGGTTTTGTGCGGCCGGAACCCGGCGGTTGAACGGGCGAATCAGGGAGTCCCTCATGCGCTGGGAGAACGGCCCGCCGGTACAGTCGGGGCAATGTGAGCGCAGGACGCTCTCCGGGGGTGGCAGGCATGGGCAACGGTTCACCGTTCGCTCCGATTCTGGAACGCTGGAACCAGCTGCCTCGTGGCCGTCAGATGGCACTCGCGGGGATCGTGGCGGGCACGATCGTGGTCGCCTACTTCGTCTTCATCGCGTCCTCCCAGCCGAACATGGTGACGGCGTTCACGGGGCTGGCGCCCGAGGACAGCGCGGCCATTGCCGACCAGCTCGGGAAGGACGGGATCGCCTACGAGCTTGGCGGCGGGGGATCGACGGTGTCGGTGCCGGCGAACAAGGTTGCCGAAACGCGGATCAAGCTGGCCCAGGCGGGCCTGCCGAAAGGCGGCGCGGTGGGCCTGGAGATCTTCGACAAGACGAACTTCGGGGCGACCGACTTCGTCCAGAAGGTGAATTACACGCGCGGCCTACAGGGAGAGCTGGCGCGGTCGATCAACACCCTGGCCGGGGTGAAGGCCAGCCGCGTGCAGATCGTGCTTCCGAAGGAGGCGATCTTCGCGAAGGACCAGGCGCCGACGACGGCGAGCGTGCTCGTTTCGATGAAGCCTGGCGCGAACCTGAGCCAGGATCAGGTGCGTGGGATCGCGAACCTGGTGGCGAACTCAGTCGAGGGGCTGAAGCAGGGCGGGGTGACGATCATCGACGACACGGGGCACGTGCTGTTCGACGGCGCGACGATGGACAGCCCATTCACGGGCAGCTCGACGCAACTCGACGCACAGCACGCCTATGAGAGCCAGTTGCAGCGCGACCTGGACAACACGCTGGCGAAGGTGGTGGGGCCCGGACGCAGCGCGGTGACGGTTCGCGCGCAACTCAACTTCGACAACGTGAAATCGACCGCGGACACGTTCGGGACGCAGCCGCAGGTGCGCAGCTCGACGACGACGACGGAGACCTATGCGGGCAACGGCACGACCACCGGCGGAGTGCCGGGGACCGGCACCAATGGAGCGACGAACCCCGGCGCGACGGGCGCGGGCGGGAACAGCAACTACACGCGCACCGAGAGCACGACGAACAACGAGCTCAACAAGACGACCACAACGACCGTGAAGGCGCCCGGCTCCATCCAGAAGCTTTCCGTGTCGGTCGTGCTGGACGACAGCGTGACCGCGGCGCAAGAAGGCAGCATCACGAGCGCGGTGGCGGCGGCCGTGGGCCTGGACCAGACGCGCGGCGACACGCTGAGCGTCACGCGTTTGCCGTTCGACGCAAGCGCGAAGCAGGACCTGGTGACGGCCGCGGACAGCGGCATCGGGCAGTACCTGCAGTACCTGAAGCTGCTGCTCCCGGTGCTCGCGGTGGTTCTGGCGTTCATTCTCGTCATGCTGCTCCTCCGGTCGCTTGGCAAGCATCAGTTGGCGCTGCCGGCCGGGAACCAGTTGCGGGCGCTGCCGGCGGCCATGGGTGCGGCCACGCTGACAGCTCCCCAGCCACAGCCAATCGCCGCGCTCGAACCGGGCGTAGATCCCGGGGAGGAGCGTGTCTTGAAGCTCGCCGAGGTGAATCCGCGCGCGGTGGCCGACGTGGTCCAGACGTGGATGCGGGAAGAGGAGTAGCAGGCGTTGGCATCGCTGCACGACAACGACAAGCTTCGCGGACGCAAGAAGGCGGCCGCGTTGCTGATCACGCTGGGAAAGGAGCGCTCGGCCGAGGTGCTTCGTCACCTGAGCGACGAGGACATCGAGCGGCTGACCTGGGAGATCTCGGCGATGGGCGAGCTCAAGTCTTCCCAGCGCAAGGAGATCGTCAGCGAATTCCAGGAGTCGGCGGTGGCGCGCAACGTGATCTCGCTCGGCGGGCTGGAGTACGCCGAGGATCTGCTGCGCCTGGCGCTGGGCGAGGACAAGGCGACGGAGCTGATCGACCGCCTCTCGGCGACCTCGCCAACGGTCCCGTTCGGGTTCCTGCGGCACCTCAACGTGGCGCAGTTGGTGAACTTCCTTTCGAACGAGCACCCGCAAACGATTGCTCTGCTCTGCTCGTTCGTGCAGTCGGAGAAGGCGGCGCAGGTGCTCGCGGGGCTCCAACCGGAGATGGCGGCAGACGTGGCGCAGCGCATCGCGTTGATGGACCGGGCGAACCCGGAGATTGTGAACGAGGTGGAAGCGGTCCTCAGGCGGAAGCTGAGCGCCGTGCTGCAGCCGACCCGCCAAACGCAGGTCGTGGGCGGGCTCGAGGTGCTCGTCAACCTGCTGAAGCAGTCGAGCCGGATGACGGAAAAGACGATCCTCGAAGCGCTGGAGGACAACGAGCCGGAGCTGGCCGAGCAGATCAAGAAGCGGATGTTCGTGTTCGAGAACATCGGCACGCTCGACGACAAGTCCATCCAGCGAATCCTGCGGGAGGTGGAGG
>JAKALX010000419.1 GCA_021823905.1 Chloroflexota bacterium
CTCGCCCGGGACCGCCACCCTCCCTCACGACCTCACCTGATCGGATTCAGCTCAGATTTCGAGTCACTCGCCCGAGTCACTCAACGACATCCTCTCGGGGTAGGGCGAGGACTTACCAATGGGATACCTGGTGCCGACGAAGATACCGTCAGTTATGGTGAGATGGTGGTACCCGGGATGCGTTACTGGAGCACCCGATTGAGCGCCGCCCTCGTAGCGGTTTCGAAGGCGCCAAACGCTTCGAGACTCCTTAGGGGTCTGAAATCACCAATCAGTTCCGCCACGCGGTGAACGTGCATGCCCATTCGCTGCCTAAACGAATGTAGCCTCCTGCCGCTGTGCTCGCTCGCGAGGACCAGTACCTGGTGGAGCACTTCCTTTGGGTTGTGTAGATGTTCGAGGTCCCGTGCTTTCGGAAAGTCCAACGGAACTGTGCCATTGGGGTTTCCTGCCGCACGTCGCACGGCCGCCTCATCGATCAGGAGCCAGGCCTCTGTCATCCTCACTGGCACAATCGGCACAAACATATCAACGCCACATGCACCAGCGGCAACACTGATTTCGCCCAACCTCTCAGCTGGTTGGGAGGCCTCAGCATCGCGGTGCACAAAAAGAATTGCACAAGGGAACTGGTCGACGCCGTACCTGACTCTCTCTGTGAGGCTAGTCAGTTTGGTTGCTGAGAGACGTGGATCCGCGAATCGTCCCCTCGTGCCGATCCCCTTTCCATTGAGTGCGTCGCTGATCACCCACTCGATCACACGCAGGAGTGATCGGTCACTGGGTCCGTCGCAGACCAAGGTATAATCGAGAGTCTTCATTTCGTTCTGACGCCTGTCTCGAATGGCAGCCAAAGCTGCTCCGGTGTTTTGCTGCCCGCCGTTAGCTTGAAGTATGGCAAGAGATGACCAGGCAGGATTGGAGGGGCCCCCTTCTGCACTGCCGCGCGCCAGCTATGACTCGGAACTCGAGTGGTCGCGACCTCCGCAGACTGACCCCCTATTACAATCTTCTCAGTCTCGAGATACACGATATCGTCTGCCGAGATGTGCTGAACCACGAGGGGTGAGTGTGTGTTTACCAAGACCTGTCGGAGCGGATTGTCAGGACCCGCAGCGTGATCAGGGTCAACGGCAATGTCCCTCAGCAGCGCAACCATGGCCTCTACGCGCTGCGGGTGGATCCCGTTTTCCGGTTCTTCCAGACAAATGACACCCGTTGCTTCAGGGTCAATCGCAAGCGTGGCCAGAACAAGAAAGCGCAGCGTGCCATCCGAGAGCGAGCGGGCCGCATGGAAAACACCCCCTCGATTCTGCACCTCGAGGGTGAGCGTCTCCGTCTTCTCGTCATCCACAACCCTTAGATCCTCAACGTCGTCGAGAAGCTCGGCAAGCCGATTCCCAATCTGGGCATAAACCTGGCCCGGGCGGCTTTCCTGCCGCCGGAGCCGCTCGATAGCGGCAGGGAGGTTCCCGCCCCGAGGGTTGACCACGCGCGCATCGTGGTAGTCAGCAGGCGCACGCATTGCCGTGGGTTCAAGCAGGAGGGTTTGCCAGGACTCCATCTCGCGATGGGTTGCAAGAAGTGTTGGGAAGTCGCTCGAGGCGAGGCCTCCAAGGACAGTCCGAGAGGACTTCGGGGCGGGCACCAACCTTCCACCGTGGCCCTCCTGACGTACCTTGATCTGGGGCCCCTTTGCTCCCTGGATCGTCGAGATGAATTCGACCGCGCGTCTCCCGGAAACCGCAGAACGTTTGAAGGCGGGCGAGGCCTTGAACCCCAAAGACCTTCGAGCCTGCTCCTGCGCGATGGGTAGAAGCTTCTCTTCCACCAGCTCAAGGCGGTCCGGCTTCTCGTCTTGGTTGACCCTGAAGGCCACGGTGTAGCGAACAGTTGAAATCGCGGCGCTGGAGGAGACTCCAAAGTCGTCCTCCACTTCGCGCCTAAGAATGAGATCAGCCGAGAATCTCATCTCCTCGGCGCGGTAGTCTCCAAAAGCCGTGAACAAGGATCTGGGGTCGGCGGTACGACCTTTTGTCTCGCGAAGTAACTGGACTGCCTCGGTGATGGGGTGTTTGGCCAAGAGGGAAAGGAACCGAATCGCATCGAACACGTTTGACTTACCTACACCGTTAAGCCCGGCAATGCAGGTGAATGGCCCAAGCCTCAGCTCAACGTCGTGTAGGTTCTTGAAGCCACTAATCTGGAGTCGCGTAATCATTGGCCGAGTTCCCTTCGTTGCTCACGAACCCCGCGGCGAGCGACGAATGCCGCTCGTGGAACGCTGCTGACGCGAGCCCATATTACCCCTTGGGGACGGGGCGAGCGCTTTCGGTGCCGAATGTCGACTCCAAGATTTAGATTGACGCGCCCGTCGACAGCGCTGGTGGCGCATCCTGCCCGCCGCGGAGACCCGCGACTTCGTCGAATCGCCGTTTCCACTCCGACTTGCTCTCACGGAAGGCGTGCCAAGCAAGAGCCCGAATGGGATACCTGTCCTGGAGAGGGAGGGTGTGGCGCCGAGCGCGGGGCGCCTATTCGGAGAAGGGCAGATCTTGCTGCCCAGTTTGGGGGCTGGCGCCTGATTTGTTTACGTGGGGGTGAAAGCCAATGCGGCAGGCAAGGCTATGAAGGCGGGCGGCCCAGATCCGCTGGCCATCGTCGAGCTGTTTGCCGGATATCAGTGCTTTGCTGACGTGCACGATGAACCTCTTGCGTGTGGCGTCCCATGGGCTCCTCAGCTTCGCCCATTGAGCCAAGTCCGCCCACTCGAGCGCCGAGACCGATTCAAAGTGGGCGAGTAACTCGGCGTCCCCGCTGGGCACGGGCGTCGTCACGCTCAGGCCCATCGGGCGGACGGCTGCGCTTTGAACTGCTGTGGCACGCGCCGCCGGCGCCTCATCCACGTCGGATAGGGGGCTATCCTCGGCAGGCACGTCGGCGCTAGAAGAGGATTGTTCGTGGTCCGTGGCTCTCGCCCCGGCTGTCACTCGCTCCTCACCCGCAGTTGGCACAACCTCCAACGCATCCGTTGTCTCGAGATCCTCCGCGGGGCTCGGCGGCACCGCTCTCGGTGGGCGCATCCCGGCCGGCTCGATCCTCAACCGGTCGAGCTCCCGCCACAGCGGTTCGAGTGATCGATCAGGGTCGCGGTAATAGTCCGATGCCCAGATCCGGATGAAGCTCCAGCCCGAGCGTTCCAGTTGGCGCTGGCGATACATATCGGCCTCGTACCTCTCCGCGCCATGCCATGTGTCACCGTCGCACTCGACAGCAAGGCGAGCCCGGTCACCCTCAACCACAAGGTCAATCCTGTACTCGTTTGTGGTCTGATCGCCTCCCGGTACCTGGGTCCGAACTCGGTAGCCCTTCGCCCTGATCCGGTCATAGACATCGCGCTCGAATTCGGAGTCGAACGGGGTGGCCTGGCCCGAATCCTCCTCAGGCGGGTTGAGGCAGTAGTCAAGCAGCGCCCGCCGCATGCACTTGTCGCTGAGGTCTTCAGGCGCCACACTGTGGAAGAGCCAAACCTGGTCTCTGCCGCGGCTCACTGCGACGTTGAACCGCTGCTTCGCGTCCTCTCCCCCGAGCACGCCGATCCGTGCGTTCGGCGCGGAAACCATCGACAGGAACATGACGTCG
>JAKALX010000420.1 GCA_021823905.1 Chloroflexota bacterium
GTCATTTCTTGAACCACCGGCCCGGCCCTCTCAAATCTCTCCGCGCCGCATCCGCCATTCGAGGACGAACGGGTTGTGCTTTCGCTCGAACGCGATCGTCGTCTCGTCCATGTGGCCGGGGAGGACAACCGTCTCCTCGGGCAGCACGAGCAAGCGGGTCACGATGCTGGACAGCTCCTCCTCCATGCTTCCTCCGGGCATGTCCGTTCGCCCGATCGATCCCCGGAAGAGCGTATCGCCGCTGAAGAGCACCCCGTCCGCGTAGAAACTGACGCTGCCGGGCGTGTGACCGGGCGTCCCGATCGTTCGCAGTTGGAGCCCTTCGACCTCTACAACGTCGCCGTCGGTCACAAAAGCGTCCGGGTCGGGCGGTCCCTGGCTGACGTCAATGCCGAAGCGGGCCGCGGCGCCCTTCCAGCCGTTGCGGAGCAGATCGAGGTCGGACTGGTGCAGCAGGAACTTCGCGCCTGTCGCGGCGTGGATGCCGTGGACCCCCATCACGTGGTCGATGTGGGCGTGGGAGTTGGCGATGAGCTTGATCGTGACGCCCATGTCCCGTGCGAGGGCCAGGATCTCGGCGGGCTGGTCGCCGGGATCGACGCAGATCGCCTCGCCCGTGCGCCGGTTGCCGATCACCCAGCAGTTCTCCTGGAATACTCCCACGACCATGCCACGGACCATCAGCTCGTTCGCAACTTCCATGCCCTAACAATACCGTAGTGGGCCGCGAGCGGCTCGCCCGCGGATTGCCCGGGAGGTGTGAGCCCCGTACAACCGAACGGTGGATCTTCCCATCGCGATCGCAGTTCTCCTGCTCGCTACGATCGCATCCTGCATTCAGTCGCTGTCCGGCTTTGGCTTCTCGCTTTTCATCGTTCCGGTGCTCGCCCTGCTCGTCGGACCGCGCGAGGCCGTGTTCATCGCGAACGTGCTGTCGGTGGTCCTCAACGCGGTCCAGCTCTGGCACATGCGCTCCGCGGTCGAATGGCGGACGTCTTGGCTCCTGCTCATCGGGTCGTTCCTCGGCATGCCGTTTGGCGTGGCCGTGCTGGTTGTCCTCGACCCGTCGCTGCTGAAGTTACTCATCGCCGGCACGGTCGTCGTCTTCACGCTGCTGCTCATCCGCGGGATGCGTTTGCATGGCGGCGGCAAGCCCGGCGACGTTGCAATAGGATTCGTGAGCGGTGTGTTTAACACGTCCACTTCGATGTCCGGCCCGCCAGTCGTGATCTACCTCCAGGGCAAGCGAATCGCACCGATGGCCTTCCGCGCGACCAATACGTTCTTTTTCGGCGTCAGCGCCCTCGGGGCCGTTGCCATGCTGTCGCTCGGCGGTACGTCGAGCGGGAACGCCTGGCTGGCGTCGGCGGTTGCGCTGCCCGGCGTTGCGCTTGGCCGCATTGCGGGCAATGCCTGGTACCGGCGGATCAACGAGGTTGTGTTTCGCAGGATCGTCTTCGCAGTGCTGCTGGGCAGCGCGGGTGTTGCCATCCTGACAACGCTTCTCGTCTGAACCGCGCCACGGTAGGCTGCCTCGCATGGAATGGCACGACGTCCCCGAGCTGCCCACCCGCGTCGATCCGCGCGCCCCGGTGTTCAAAGCGAATCGCGAGCGAAACCTGGAGCTGGTGGCCGATCTTCGCTCCCGCCTGGATCGGGTCAGCATGGGCGGCGGCGCCGAATACGTCGCGCGTCACCACGAGCGCGGGAAGCTCCTGGCGAGGGAGCGTATTCAGCGCCTGATCGACCCGGCGACCACGTTCCTCGAACTCAGTCCGCTGGCCGCCGACGCCGTCTACGAAGACGACGTCCCCAGCGCCGGCATCGTCACCGGCATCGGCGTCATCTCCGGCCACACCTGCGTGGTCGTCGCGAACGACGCCACGGTGAAAGGCGGAACGTACTACCCGCTGACCGTGAAGAAGCACCTGCGTGCGCAGGAGATCGCCGAGCAGAACCGCCTGCCGTGCGTCTACCTGGTCGATTCGGGCGGCGCCTTCTTGCCTCTTCAACACGACGTGTTCCCCGACCGCACGCATTTCGGCCGCATTTTCTACAACCAGGCGCGGATGAGCGCCCTGGGCATCTACCAGGTCGCGGCGGTCATGGGCTCGTGCACGGCCGGTGGCGCGTACGTGCCGGCGATGAGCGACGAGGCGGTGATCGTGCGCGGAACCGGCACGATTTTCCTCGGCGGACCGCCGCTGGTGAAAGCCGCGACGGGCGAAGTAACCACAGCGGAGGAACTGGGCGGAGCGGACGTCCATACGCGCATCAGCGGCGTCGCCGACCACTTCGCCGAGGACGACGCGGAGGCGCTGCGGACCGTCCGCTCGATTTTCGAGAGCATCCCGAGGACGACCACCCTCCCCTGGGAGCTCTCGCCAGCCGAGCGGCCGGCGCACGATCCCGAGGACCTCTACGGCATCGTCTCGCCGGATTCGCGCCATTCCTACGACGTCCGCGAAGTCATCGCCCGGCTCGTCGACGGCTCGCGCTTTCAGGAGTTCAAAGCGCGCTACGGAACAACGCTGGTCTGCGGTTTCGCAAGGATCGGCGGCTTCCCCGTCGGGATCGTGGCGAACAATGGCATCCTCTTCAGCGAGAGCGCGCTCAAGGGCGCGCATTTCATTCAGCTCTGTGGGCAGCGAAAGATCCCGCTCGTCTTCCTCCAGAACATCACCGGGTTCATGGTCGGGAAGCAGTACGAGAACGCTGGCATCGCGAAGGACGGCGCGAAGATGGTGACCGCCGTCGCCACCGCCGACGTGCCGAAGTTCACCGTTATCATCGGCGGCAGCTTCGGCGCCGGGAACTACGCGATGTGCGGCCGTGCCTACAGCCCCCGCCAGCTCTGGATGTGGCCGAACGCTCGCGTCAGCGTCATGGGCGGCGAGCAGGCCGCGACCGTGCTGTTGCAGGTGCGCCTCGACCGCGGCGACCAGCTCTCGCCCGAGGAGCGCGAGCAGTTCAAGGCGCCCACCGTTGCCCGCTACGAGGCGGAAGGCTCGCCCTACTTCAGCACGGCCCGGCTCTGGGACGACGGCGTCATCGATCCGCTCGACACGCGGCGCGTGCTCTCACTCGGGCTCGAAGCCGCGATGAACGCTCCCATCCCGGATTCGAAGTGGGGCATATTCCGGATGTGACGGTCAGAGCTCCTGCGACGGTCCGGCCACCCCGTGCTTCGCGCGCTCCTGAACCTGGAGCTTCCCGATGTCCTCGGCTGCGCGGTTGTAGATCTGGGGGACGTCCCAGCCGTTCAACCCAGCGTAGGTGTCGATCTGGCTGCGGTGATGGATGTCGTGCTCCAGCATCATCATCAGGATCCGCCAGCCAGCGAGCGTCCCGTCACTGTCGATCATCGCGACGCGGCGCTCGAGCCACGCGTCGGGCGTCCCCGACACGAGCGAGCGAAACTCCTCGAAGCTCGCCTCGAGCGCCGGCAGCCAGCGGTCGCGGGAGCTCACGTCGGGGGGCCGGGGGCTGATCCAGCCGTTGCCCAGGTAGGCGCTCGCGAAGTAGAACCGCGAGCCGCACATATGCCCGATGAGCTTGTTGATGCTCCAGGCCTTCTCGCCCTCACCGGTGGCGGGAGTCCAGCCGTCGGCTTCGGT
>JAKALX010000026.1 GCA_021823905.1 Chloroflexota bacterium
CAACCAGGTGCTCCAGAACAACCGCGACGAAATCGACCGGCGAACGGCCCGTCTCGCCGCCCCGATCAAGCGGCTGGGCCGCGGGCTCTCCAACGCTACGCAGGCCAGGCCGGGCGGTAGCTGGGCCGCGAGCGCGCGCTCGGCCGCGCTCGTCCTTGGCTTCACCGGGCTCGTCTACAGTGTCCTCGACCCCGGCTTTGGCCTGAACCGGGCGACGCTCACCCTCTTCGTCAGCGTCGTGCTCGGAATCGGCGTCGTGACCTACGTTTACTCCGGCCTCGAAGCGGCGATGACGCGCCGGCTCGCTGGGGCGCCGGCCGCGGTTCGCCCCTACCCCGCCGCAATCGGGATCGCGGTCGTGTCGGTTGTGATCTCCCGCGTTCTCGACTTCCGCCCCGGCGTCATGTACGGCTTCATCGCATCGTGCGCGCTGCTCGCTCCCGCCGAACCAGACCGGCGCACGGCCGGCCGCATCGCCGCTTCTCCGACCACCGTCATCCTTGCGCTGTCGGTCGTCGCCTGGCTGCTGGTCCAGCCCCTTCGCTCTTGGTACGGGTCGAGCGGGAGCTGGCTTGCGGAGGTGCTCGAGGCAGCGGCTGTTGTCATCTTCGTCGGCGGGATCGAGAGCCTCTTCATCAGCATGCTCCCAATCGCCGGCATGGACGGCGCGAAGATCTTCGGCTGGAGCAAGGTGGCCTGGGGGACGTTCGCCATCCTCGCGGCGTTCCTGGCCTGGCACGTGCTGCTCGGGCGCGATCAGGCCTACTTCTCGGGGCTGCGCAAGGCACAGGACGTGACGGTTCTCGCTCTCTTCGTGGTCTACACCGCGCTGACTCTCGGCATCTGGGCCTACTTCCGATTCCGTCGTCCCGCCGGCACAGCCGCGCGTGAGCCGGCGTCGATCGGCGCCGGCGGCTCGCAGTCACCCGGAGGATAGAAGCCCCGTGGCGCGGGGCCTATACTCGCGTCCATGCCAGTCACCCAGGATTCTCCGGGCGCCGCGCAGTCGTACGCCACTGACGTCGTGGTCGTTGGCGGAGGTATTGCCGGTCTTTCCGCAGCTATCTCCGCCCGCGAAGCCGGCGCCGGCGTGATCCTCGTCGAGAAGGCGCCGCGCGAGCACCGTGGCGGGAACACGCGCTTCGCGGACGCGCAGATGCGATTCCCCCACGAAGCCGACGAATTCGGCGTTCGCGACTACACAGTCGAGGCGATGTACAGCGACCTCATGCGCATCTCGCGCGGGCGCGCCAACGCCGACCTCATTCGCACCCTCTGCGAGAACGCTCGCGGCACGGCCGAGTGGCTGACCGCGATGGGCCTCGAGTGGGAGGCCGGCTACCCGCACACCGCCGGATACCGCCGCAGCCCGAAAGCGGGCGGCGCTGGCCTCGTCGATCTGCTGTTCAGACGCCTGGACGGTATGGGAGGCGTCGTGAGCTACGAAACCGGCGCCACCGACCTGATCGTCTCGCCCGAGCGCAGGATCGTGGGCGTGCGCTGCGCCTCACCAGAGGGCGTCGTCGACATCGTGGCGCGCGGCGGCGTGATTCTCGCCTGCGGCGGCTTCGAGGCGAACGTCCAGATGCGCGTTCAGCACCTCGGCCGTTTCGCCGACTCGCTCATCCTCCGCGGAACCCGCTACAACACCGGCGAAGGGCTGATGATGGCGATCGCCGCCGGCGCCCAGCCCGCTGGACAGTGGGGCGACTACCATTCGGCCGTCCTCGACGCCCGCTCGCCCCGGATCGAGTGCGGCGTGACCGCGCTCTACAACTACCAGATGGGCATTTTCGTCGACCGCTCCGGTCGCCGCTTCATCGACGAGGGCGAGGACTACCGCGACCACACCTACGTGAAGTTCAGCAAGCAGATTGTCGAGCAGGCCGACGGCGACGCCTGGTGCGTGTTCGACCAGCAGGCGTACCAGCGCGAGGAGTTCGCGCGCGCCTGGCGGCCGACCGGACCGCCGTTCCAGGCCGACAGCCTGAAGGAACTGGCGCAGTTGATGGACGTGCCAGCGGAGGACTTCATGGAGACGGTCTCGGCCTTCAACGCGGCGGTCCAGCCGGGCGAATACGACCTGGATCGCCTCGACGGCAAGGGCACCCGCGGAATCACGCCCGCGAAGAGCAACTGGGCGCTGCCGCTCGACCAGCCGCCGTATGTCGCCATCCCCGTGACGGGTGGGATCACCTTCACCTTCGGTGGATTGCGGTGCGACACGACCGCACGCGTGATCGACACACGCGGGAAGGTGATGGAAGGCCTCTACGCCGCCGGCGAGCCCATGGGTGAGATCTTCTACTACAACTATCCGGGAGCGAGCTCGGTCATCAGGGGTGCAGTGTTCGGACGAATCGCCGGCCGCGACGCGGCGAGCCACTGCTGAATCGTCGTGTCCGAAGGACGGCGTTTCACTTCCGTCCTGTTCCTGGCTTTTGGGCCACTCTTTGTGCTTGGAGGCTACCTGGTCGCGTTCACCGTCGAGGGCGCGCTGCTCATCTTCCTCGGCCTGGCGATGCTCGTCACCGGCGTGCTCCTTCGGACCCGGCTCCCCGTTGCCGCCAGCGTCGCCGCCGGCCTCGTGCTGTTTGCTGCGCTGACCATCCAGATGGCAGCGGCGATGCGGTAATCCTGCTGGCAAAGGGCCACGCCGAGGGCTATCCTTCGGCCGCAGCCCAGCATGGACAGGCAAGGAGCAGCGCGGCAATGCCAAACGACAACCAACCGCTTCCAATCACCGAAACGCTCGCCCGGCTGGGCATGTCATTCCGTCACGAAACCCTGCCCGAGGACGTTCGCTTTCTCGCCCGCCAGTGCTTCCTCGACTGGCTGGGCGTGACCCTCGCCGGGTCACGCGAGCCGCTAACCCGGATCCTCCTCGACCAGGCCGGCGAGGAGGGTGGCAACCCGCAGGCGACGCTCATCGGACTCGGGCGACGGGCGACCATCCAGCAGGCAGCCTTGGTCAACGGCTCCGCCTCGCACGCGCTCGACTACGACGACGTCCAGTGGGAGATGTCCGGCCATCCTTCGGTCCCTGTCATTCCCGGGCTGCTCGCGCTCGCCGAGCAACGCGGCGCAAGCGGCGCGGACTTCATGTCCGCGTTCGTCGCGGGCTTCGAAACCGAGTGCCGCGTCGGCCTGCTCGTGAACCCCGGCCACTACGCGAAAGGGTGGCACGCGACGGGCACGCTCGGGACGTTCGGCTCGGCGGCCGCCTGCGCCAACCTGCTCGGCCTCGATGAGGAGCGCTGGCGCCACGCACTCGGCATCGCCGTCGCCCAGGCCGCGGGCCTGAAGTCGATGTTCGGCACGATGTGCAAGCCGCTCCACGCCGGCAAGGCGGCTGCCAACGGCTTGATGGCGGCGACGCTGGCAGCACGGGGCTTCACCAGCAATCCCGCGGCGCTCGAAACCGCGCAGGGCTTTGGCACCACCCAGACGGCGACGTTCCAGCCCGAGCGCTGCCTCGCCGGTCCGGCGAACGGATTCTCCCTCCGGTCCGTTCTCTTCAAATACCACGCCGCCTGCTACGGGACGCACTCGACCATCGAGGGCGTGCTGCGGCTGAAGGAAGACCACGCGATCGATCCCGGCGCGGTGCGGGCGATCCAGCTCCGCGTCCCGCCAGGCAACCTGAACATGTGCAACATCCCCGAGCCAACGACGCCGCTCGAGGGCAAGTTCAGCCTGCGGTTCACCGCCGCGCTCGCCCTCGGCCACGGCGACACGACCGAGACGGCGTTCACCACGGCGCGGGTCAACGATCCCGCCCTCACCAGCCTCCGCGACCGGGTAACGGTGGTCGGCGACGAAGCCATCACCGGCGCAACCGAAGTGACAGTCGAGCTGGCCGACGGCCGCCAGCTACGCGCGGCGGTCGACGTGAACCAACCGGCGACTGATCTCGATCGCCAGTGGCAGCGCCTGACCGCCAAGTTCCGCGGGCTGGCAACTCCTATCATTGGCGCCGGCGCCGCGGACGAGGTGATTGCGACCGTCTCGCACCTCGACGAGCTGCCCAGCCTAGATCCCATCCTGCGACGCTGCGCGGGAACCGCGGTCGCGGCTCCGGTATGACCGTGCAATTCGCGCTCAACAGGACGATGCCCAGAATCCCGAAGGACCAGCGGCAATGACCCACCTGACCGAAGAGCGCCTGATGATTCAGAAGACGGCGCGCGAGTTCTCCATGAAGGAGGTGCTGCCGGTCGCGAACGAGCTGGACAAGGTGAAGGGCGACATTCCCATGTCGTTGCGCACGAAGATGGCCGACCTTGGCTACTTCGCGATCCGCATCCCCGAAGAGTACGGCGGCCTCGGGCTGGGCGTCTTCGAGTACTGCCTGATCACCGAGGAGCTGGCCCGCGGCTGGATGAGCGTCGCGAGCATCATCGCGCGCGCCGGCGGCGCAGGCTGGAACGCCGAGCAGCGGGCGAAGTACCTGCCCCGCGTCATCCGCGGCGAGTTCCTCGGCGCGGTCGCGCTCTCCGAGCCGGAAGCCGGCTCCGACCTCGCGAACGTGAGCTGCCGGGCGCGCCGAGACGGCGACGACTGGGTCATCAACGGCAACAAGATGTGGTGCACCTTCGCCGACGGCGCGGACTACATCACCGTCCTCTGCCGAACGCAGGACCCGGACCCGAACAACCGCCACGCGGGCACGGGCATGTTCTTCTTCGAAAAAGAGCGCGGGACATTCCCCCCGGGCCTCCAGGCGACGCCAATCAACAAGATCGGCTATCACGGCTGGCGAACCTGGGAGCTGCACTTCGACGACTTCCGGGTTCCCGGCAGCGCTCTCCTCGGCGGCGGCGCGCGCGAGGAGACGCAGCTCAAGGGCACGATGAGCGGCCTTTCGACCGCCCGCGTTCACACCGCCGCCCGGGCGATTGGACTGTCGCGCGGCGGTCTCGAAGACTCGATCGCCTACGCGAAGCAGCGCGTCCAGTTCCGCCAGCCGATCGCGAACTTTCAGGCGATCCGCTTCAAGATCGCGCAGATGGCCGCCGAAATCGAAGCCGCCCGCCAGCTCATGTACCACGCCGCCGACCTGGACGACCGTGGCGAACGCTGCGACAAGGAGGCCTCGATGGCGAAGTGGTTCGCCACCGAGATGGCCGAGCGCGTGACCAGCGAGGCGCTCCAGATCCACGGCGGTTACGGCTACACCACCGATCTCCCGATCGAGCGCTACTGGCGCGACGCGAGGCTGACCAAGATCTTCGAGGGCACCTCGGAAATCCAGCTCCGGATCATTTCCGATCGGCTCCTGGGGAAGGCCGGGTGAGCGGCGCCCTCGACGGCGTCCGGGTGGTCGACCTCACGCACGCCCTCGCGGGCCCGTTCTCCACGATGCTCCTCGCCGACCAGGGCGCCGACGTCCTCAAGGTCGAGCCGCTCCACGGCGACAGCACGCGCAAGATGGGCCCCTACGCGCCCGACGACGAACTCCGTCTCTTCGGCGGCTACTTCCACAGCGTGAACCGCAACAAGCGGAGCATCGCGCTGGACTTGAAGCATCCGCGCGCGCCGGAGGTCCTCGGGCGCATCCTCGCGGACGCGGACGTGCTCGTCGAGAACTACCGCGAAGGCGTGATGGACCGCTTCGGGCTCCCCTACGAGGTGCTGCACGAGCGTCACCCGCGCCTCGTTTACGCGTGCATCCGCGGCTTCGGGGACCGGCACACGGGCAACCAAGCTCTGCCGACCAGTCCCTATGCCGACTGGCCCGCGTTCGACGTGGTCGCCCAGGCCATGGGCGGCCTCATGGGCGTCACCGGACCGGATCCGCAACACCCGATGAACGCGGGCGCGCCGATCGGCGACCTGGTACCGGGACTCTTCATGGCGCTCGGCATCGTCTCGGCCGTGCACCACGCCTCAAAGACCGGCCAGGGCCAACTAGTGGACGTCGCGATGTACGACGGCGTCCTCGCGATCTGCGAACGGATCGTGTACCTCAACTCCTACGTGGGCCAGATCGCGGAACCGCAGGGAGCCAGCAACCCGCAGCTCTGCCCGTTCGACGCCTTCCCGGCGAAGGACGGCTGGGTCAGCATCGCCGCCCCGGGCGAGCGCCACTGGATGCTGCTCTGCGACCTGATGGGCGAGCACGACCTCGCGAACGACCCGCGTTACGCCTCCAACGTCGACCGTGTGGCCCGCGCCGCGGAAGTCCGGACGCTCATCAGCGCCTGGACATTACGCCACACGAAGGCCGAGATCGAGCACATCCTCGGCGGAATCGTGCCCTGCGGCCCGGTCCACACTTCGGCCGAGATCTTCGCCGACCCGCACGTCGCCCGCCGCGAGATGCTTGCACAGGTCGAGCATCCCGGCATGAAGCGGCCCGCGACGATCGTCAACACGCCGATCAAGATGACCGAGACGCCGGGAGGCGTCCGCACCCGTGCGCCGCTCCTCGGCGAGCACACCGAGCAAGTTCTCGCCAACGTGGGTTATTCGCCCGCCGAGGTCGCCGCACTGCGGGAAGCCCGCGCCATTCTCTGATTCACCCGCCGCGTTCGCGGCACACCACCGGAGGCATCACATGCGCGCACGCCGTTCCGAGCTCTCCACCCCCGGCAGCAACGAAAAGATGATGGAGAAGGCCGCCGCCAGCGACGCTGACCTCGTCTTCCTCGACCTCGAGGACGCCGTCGCTCCGTCCGAGAAGGTCGCATCCCGTGCGAAAGTCGTCACCGCGTTGACAACCCTCGACTGGGGCCGGAAGACGCGCGCCATACGGATGAACGCGCTCGACACCCAGTGGGCGTACGAGGACGTCATCCACGTCGTCGAAGAGTCGCGGGGCTGCCTGGACCTGATCATCGTGCCCAAGGTGAAGTGCGCCGCCGACGTCCGCTGGGTCGACATCCTGCTGACGCAGATCGAGATGAAGCTCGGCCGGGAGAAGCCGGTCGCCCTCGAAGTCCTCATCGAAGAGGTCGAGGCGATGGTCAACGTCGAGGAGATCGCGCGCGCCAGCTCCCGGCTCGAAGCACTGATCTTCGGACCTGGCGACTACTCGGCTTCACAGGGTGTGCGCGTCGGCTCGATCGGCGGCGAAGCCAACCGCTATCCCGGCGACCTCTGGCATTACGCGCGGAACAAGATCGTGATCGCCGCCCGCGCGGCGGGAATCGAAGCGGTGGACGGTCCCTATGCCAACTTCCGCAAGCCCGACGGCTACCGCGAGGAATGCCAGCGCTCGCTGACGCTGGGATTCGTCGGGAAGTGGGCGATCCACCCCAGCCAGATCGAGATCGCAAACGAGGTCTATTCGCCGACGAAGGAAGAGGTCGAACGGGCCCGCGCGATGGTCGCCGAATACGCGAAAGCCGAGGCGGAAGGGCTGGGCAGCATCGCCGTCAACGGCGTCATGGTCGACGCCGCGACAGCCCGGCTCATGCGAAACGTCATCCGCAAGGCCGAATTGATCGGGATGTAATGGGACGCCATTGCCGCCTTGACGCCGGCGGTGCAGTGGCCAGCAGCGAGCCGAGGAGGACAACGATGGGCGAAAAGGGGAACGACGAGCGCGACAGGCCGTGAACTCATCGAGATACAATATCGAGTAGCAGCGCTACAGCCAGAGCAGTGATCCGCCACGCCCGTCCCACCAAAAGATCGCAGCCTGCCGGAAGCGCCTGGCAATCGCGGCTGCTTGCTCCCGTGAGATCCCAAAGACGGCGAACGAAGGCTCGTCGTGCGTCCACGCGGCATCGTGCCCATTCGCCAGCGCATAACGGAAACCACGGCCTTGGAGCTCAATTTCGAGCATCGCGTTGCTCGCCTCGTTGATCGTGTCCGGCGACCGCTCGCCACCCGGGTTGTAGCCCGTGATCATGGCGAACGCTTCCTCACAAGTGTCGGACGGCGCGTCGCCCACGCGGAACCGCCGTGGCCCGTCCTCGAACCACACCTCGTAGATCGCGTTTTCGTACGTGTCTCGCAGCCGTTCGCGCACGTCGTCCATTCGTTCCAAGTATCACGCAGGACGTTGACAGCCGCCGTAGGATCCGTGTCATGGAGCGGCGCGAGCGCGAGGTTCGGCGGCACGACCCGGCGGAAGACCGTGCCGTGGCGCTGATGCACCAGCTAGAGTCGCTCCACACGGAGGCGCCGAAGCTCGCCGAGCCGATGGAGCGGCTGGTGGCCCGGTTGATCGATCTCGGAGTCGAGTTGGCGGCCCTGGTCGCAACCGGTTTCGTCGCCGGGATCTCGCTTGCGATCGCCGGCCAGGGCGTGGAGTTTGGGGTGAACGCACCTGTCGATCCTGTCCGCAGCATCGTCGGTGGTCTCGCTTTGCTCATCTTCGCGGGGATGTGCCTCGGCTACGAGCTCGGGATCCTCGGGCCGACTATCGGCAGGCGAGTCATCCGGCTGACAATCGCCGGCCAGGATGGGAACCCGGCATCGCGCCGCCAGCTCGCCAGGCGCACGCTCGTCTGGCTGGTACCCGCGCTCATCGCCGCGGTGTTCTGGGACATCTCGTTCCCGCACCCGATCTCGGTAGTCCCTTACTTTGTCGTTCTTGGAATCGGGGCGTCGCTGTTCGTCTCCATGGCTCGCGATGACGCAAAGCGCGGCTGGCACGACCATCTCGCCGGCACGCTGGTAGTGACGCCGAGGTAGCGGCTCCCGCTAACGTCCGGCACACTCGCTTGCATGGACAACCTCCTCTACGAACGCCGCGGACCGATCGGAATCCTCACGCTCAACCGGCCCGAGCGGCTCAACGCCATCGATTACGGGATGCTGCGCGACCTCCGGGCCTTCTTCGCCGAACGCCACCGCGACTTCGCGACCCGCCTGATCGTCGTTACCGGGGCCGGCCGCGCATTCTGCGCCGGACTCGACCTGAAGGCACACGGCAACCAGGGCCCGTGGCAGCCCGGCGCCGGGCCCGTCCAGGGCAGCTACACCTTCCAGGAAGACATCGCCGACCTGGTGGTCCAAATGCGCCGCTGCCCCCAACCGCTCATCGCTGCTGTGAACGGCGCCGCGACTGGCGGAGGGCTGTCGATCGCAATCGCCTGCGACATGCGGATTGGCACGGAGCACGCGCGCTTCGCCTGCTCGTTCCTCAACCTCGGCGTGGGCGGCGCAGACGTCGGCAGTTCGTACCACCTGCCCAAGATCGTCGGTGCGGCACACGCGGCGGACCTGCTCTACTCGGGCCGCATCGTCGGTGCGGTCGAAGCGAAGGAGATGGGTCTGATCACGAAGATCCTCCCTGCCGACGAGATCCTGCCGGCTGCCATCGCCATCGCGGAAGGGATCGCGAAGAAAGCGAGCCCGCTCGGACTGCGCCTGACGAAAGAAGTGCTGAACGAGACGGTAGCCGGCATCTCGCTCGAAACCGCGCTCAAGCTTGAGAACCGCAACCAGATCCTCGCCGCCCAGACCGCTGACGCGAACGAAGCGATCAGCGCCTGGCACGAAAAGCGTGAGCCACAATGGCAGGACGCCTGACGCTCAGGCAATAAAGGCGGCCACGAGGCCCACGAGAAACACGCCGTCGAACACCCCGGCGCCGCCGATCGCCATGACCCCTTCGCCGACCTCGCCGAGCCGTCGCAGGTTCAGCAGGTCAGCCCCGACGAGCGTCCCCATCGAGCCGGCGACGTAGGCGATCGGCGCCGCCTGCAGCGAGTCGCCGGCGTTCAGCGTGAGCAAGGTCGCCAGGACGGCTGAAGTGAGCGGCGCGACGATCAGCGGCATCTGGATGCCGCGCCCCGGGACGGGCCGCGCGGTCGCGTGGCAAACAACGGCCACGGCCACGGTCGCGGCGACGATCTTCCAGAACGGCGCCTCGCCGAGGAGCCAGAGGCTGATGAGAACGGGAATGACCGCTCCACCAACGTTCACCGCCACGAGCTGACGTTCAACGTGCGGCGGCTGATAGTAGAGGAAGCCTCCGATTCGCCAGACCTGGCCCCGCGCAAGACCCGCCGAACGCTCCCAGAGGGGGACGTTGATCGCCGATCCGAGCACGCTCGCCACCATCACGAACGTCACCATGCCGCGCGGAACGCCGAGTTTGACGAAGCTCGTCTGCACCGCGTCGGTGAGCACCATCAGGGCCAGCAGCGCAAACGCTGCGAACAGCACGAGGGTCACGGTTCGCGGCACCGGCAAAGCCTACCAGCGTCCGAGCCAATGGCCGTGTGTCCCCGGCGCGGTTCCCGTATGATCCGCCCACCACAACCAACGGAGCACAGCCAATGGGACAGCTTTCCGGGGCGCAGATCGTCGCACGTTCGCTCAAAGACCAGGGCGTCGAGTACATGTTCGGGATCGTCGGCATTCCGGTGATCCCCATCGCCATCGAGTCGCAGCGGGCCGGCATCAAGTTCCTCGGTTTCCGCAACGAGCAGTCCGCGAGCTACGCGGCGGCCGCTGTCGGCTATCTCACCGGCCGGCCTGGGGTCTGCCTCGGCGTCTCGGGGCCGGGCATGATCCACGGGATCGCCGGCGCCGCGAACGCCTGGTCGAACTGCTGGCCCATGCTCCTGATCGGCGGCGCGAACGATTCGTACCAGAACGGCCAGGGAGCATTCCAGGAAGCGCCCCAGGTCGAAGCCGCCCGCCCGTTCGTCAAGTACGCCGCCCGGCCGGACAGCATCAAGCGGCTGCCTTACTACGTGGAGCAGGCCGTGCGGACGTCCATCTACGGCCGCCCGGGCGCCGTCTACCTCGACCTTCCCGGCGACATCATCACCGGAACCGCCGAGGAAGAGGAGCTCCAGTTCCCGCCCCGTTGCCCCGAGCCGCCACGCACGCTCGCGCCGGAAGAGTCCGTCCAGGCGGCGATCGCGGCGCTCAAGTCGGCCGAGCGCCCGCTGGTCGTGGTCGGTAAGGGCGCCGCCTATTCCCGCGCCGAGGACGAGGTGCGCCAGTTCCTCGAAGCGACCCAGCTCCCGTACCTCGCCTCGCCCATGGGCAAGGGCGTCATGCCCGACGACCACCCGCTCTCGATTGCGCCCGCCCGCTCGACGGCGCTCCTGAACGCCGACGTGATCCTGCTCATGGGCGCACGCCTGAACTGGATCATGCACTTCGGCCACCCGCCGCGTTTCAACGAGAAGGTGCGCATCATCCAGATGGACATCTCGGCGGAAGAGATCGGGACGAACGTGCCCACCGAGGTCGCTCTCGTGGGGGACGCGAAGGCGATCACCGGGCAGCTCAACCGCGCCCTGAAGCAGAACCCATGGCAGTATCCGTCGGAAACCACCTGGTGGACGCAGCTCCAGAAGAAGATCACCGAGAACGCGGCGACCGTTGACGAGATGATCCACGACGACTCGGTGCCAATGGGCTACTACCGCGTCCTCAGAGAAATCCGCGATCTCGCCCCCCACGACGCGATCATCCAGAACGAAGGGGCGAGCACGATGGACATCGGCCGCACCATGCTCCCGAACTTCTTCGCCCGCCATCGGCTCGACGCCGGCAGCTTCGGCACGATGGGCGTCGGGCTTGGCCAGGCGATCGCCGCCGCGGTTGTGCACCCGGAGAAGCGCGTGCTCTGCATCGAAGGCGACTCCGCCTTCGGCTTCAGCGGCATGGAAGTCGAAACCGCGGCCCGCTACGGCCTGAAGAACATCACCTTCATCATCATCAACAACAACGGCATCGGCGGCGGCCCTGACACGCTCGATCCGACCAAGGTGCCGCCGTCGGCTTACACGCCAAGCGCCCACTACGAGAAGATGGCCGAGATCTATGGCGGGAAGGGGTATTTCGTCACCCGCCCCGAGGAGCTTGCGCCAACCCTCAAAGAGGCGATAGCGCAGGACAAGCCGAGCATCGTCAACATCATGATCAGCGCCCGCAGCCAGCGGAAGCCGCAGCAGTTCAACTGGCTGACGCGGTAGCAGCGAACGGCACGATCGAGGGCCGAGGTGTTTCCCGGCCCTCGATCGCCGAAGTCAACGTTAGCGAGCGTCCAGCGCCGCATTCGCGAGCGCGTCAGCACGGGCGTTCCGCGCCCGCGGCACGTGGCCGACCGAATACGGCCCGGCACTGTCGAGCTCTGAGAGCAGCGACTCAAAAAGCGGCCGCAAACCGGGGTTTTTCACGCGGTAGCGGCCACTCAACTGCCTGACCACAAGCTCGCTGTCCATGCGAAGGTCGATCGCCGTCGCGCCGAGTTCCCGCGCCCGGCGGACCCCGGCGATGGCGGCACGGTACTCCGCCTGGTTGTTGGTCGCGACGCCTATCCGCTCGGAGACCGCCGACAGCTCATTCCCGTCGTCGTCGCGCACACTCGCCCCAATCGCCGCCGGGCCGGGGTTCCCGCGAGAAGCGCCGTCGGCGAAGACGGTCAACCTCATGCCCGGAGAAAGAGCCGTACGTCGGTCCCGTCCACTTCCAGGCGATCGACGACCTCGCGCAGCGCCGACTGGAGCTCGCCGAACTCGAGTGCGTCCCACTCCCGGACGAGGCGTTCGCGGAGCTCCTGGAGGTGCCGCCGGCGGTCCGCCTCGGATTGCTGCGCGGCCAGGCGATCCTTCGCGGCCGCCAGGTCGGCTTCGAAGGCACGCTGTTCGCGCGCCATTCCGCCCCCGATCGTCCGCATCCGCTCGACCGTGATGATCCCGTGAGCGGCGTCGGCCACGAGCTCCTCGACCTGCCGCCGGGTCTTGCGCATCTTCCCCTCAACCCGCTCGACCTGGCTCATGAGGTCGAGCAAGTAGGAATCAGCGTTGCCGGCACGCCGGAGCCGCGTGACCCCCGGCGAGTCCTCGGCCAACCGTTCGCGGACAACCGCTTCCAGCTCGGCCGCCCGTTGTGTGTTGTACCCGCAGGCGTTTTGGTTCGTCCGGCTCTCACACTGGTAGTAGCGATAGGCGGCGGCCCGCGCCTCGCCGTCCTTGGTCGTCCAGCGTTGGCGGCGGCTCACGCCGATCATCTTGTTGCCGCAGCGGCCACAGTAGGCGAGACCGCTGAGCAGGAACGGCACCACCGTCCGCTCGCGTGATGCGCCTCCGTGGGCCTGCAACCGCTCCTGGACCCGGCGGAACTCCTCGGCCGAAACCAGTGGGGCGTGGCTGCCCGGCACCTTCACGCCGAAACGCGTATACGTCCCGAGGTAGGCGCGGTTCCGCAGAAGGTCGCGGACCGTCACCATGCTCCAGCGCCCACCGCGGCGCGTCATGACGTTCTCTTCGTTCAGCCGCCCCGCGATCTTCCGGATCCCCAGGTTCTCCTGGAGGTACAGGCGGAAGATGTACTTCACGATGAGCGCTTCCTCCGGCACCAGCTCGAGCCGGTGGCGCGGTCCGACGCGATAGCCATAGGGCGGACGGCCGAGCACTTCGCCGCGCACGGCTTTGCGCCGCATCGCGCTACGCACCCGCTCCGAGACGGGCGTCCCGTCGCCGCGGTCGGCCCATGTGGTCACCAGCTCTCGCGCCGCCTCGCCGCCGGAGTGCATCGAGAGCACCTGAACACCCGAGTTCTCGATTGTCAGCAGCTTCATGGCGGCCTGGCCGAGGTCCTTTCCAAGCGCGGTCAACCCGTCGACCACGACAACCATGAACCCCCGTCCGGGCATCTCCAGGAACTGGAGCATTTGCGCGAAACCAGGATCGCCGGCGCCTGCCTGCTCGATGTCGAGGAACGTTGCCGCTACTTCGAATCCCTGCCCGGCGCAAAAGTCGAGGAAGGCACGGTTCTGGTCGCCGACAGAGCGCTTGCTGCCGTTCCGGCGCGCTCCCTCAACGAAATATCCGACGGCCTTCATTGGGTCACCCCAGCGAAAGGATTCGCTCGCAGTTCGGGCACTGCGCCAGTGCATCCGATGAGAAGGCCCGCTTCCGCATCCCCTCCGGGATCATGACCCGGCAGCCGCTACAGACGCCGGCCCGCAGATGGGCGACCGCCATCCCTCCCTTGCGCCGGCGCACGTCCTCGTACAGCTGCAACGACCGTGGCGCGAGCCGGCCCTGCTGCTCTTCCCGCCTGCCCTGGGTTCTCGCGATCAGGTCCGACAGCCGCTTCGACTCGCGCCGGAGATCCTGCTGGTCTCGCTCCCAGATCGCCTCGCATCGCGCCACTGCCTTCGCGGCCCGGCCTCGTTCGCGCTCGGTGATCTCCGCGCGCGAGAAGACCTCCAGCAACTGCTCCTCAAAACCAGCGCGGCGCTCCTTGAGCGAGCCCAGCTCGTGCTGGATGCTGCTCAGTTCCTTCGGGTTCTTCACCGAGCCGTCGTAGAGCCGCCGCTCCTCGGGCTCGATCTTCGCGGTCAACGCCTCGATTTGCGCCTCCAGCGCACGTTGCTCCTTGCGCACGGCCGCGAGCGCCGATTCCGTCACGCTCAACTCGCGGCGGGCGGCGTCGAGCTCGTCGCTCCCGCGAAGCCGCCGCTCGACATCCTCAAGCGCCGCCCGGTAGGCTGCCGCCTCGTCGTCGATTGCCTGGAGGGTGACGATTTCGCTGACCTGGGTCACGATGCACCTTGGGCGGCCGGCCGTTCGGAGCCTAACCGCAACGCTAACACTAGCTGCCCGCCCGGCCCACGTAAACGGCACGACGCCACCTTTCCGCCCGCTCGCCCAGAAGAGTCACGCTCCCCCCACCGTTATGGCGTCGAGCCCGAGCTGTCTGGTCCCGCGCCCCGGTTATACTGGGAGCACCTCTGCTCGGAGAGGCGGCCACCCATGCTCTTCAACGTTTCCCAACTGCTTCGCGAGCCCACGGGCGCCTCGCGCAACTACGTCCTGGATCCCGACGCACCGGTCCATCGCGGCGCCGTGGAGCTCGTTCGCGTGCCCGGTGGCGTTCTCGCCCGCTGCGAAGCCGACGTCCTGATCGAGGCCGAATGCAGCCGCTGCCTCGCCCCTTTCGCCTATCCGGCCCACATCGCGTTTGACGAGGTCTACGTCCAGCAGTACGACGTGGCGACCGGAGCGAAGCTGCCGCCGCCCGAAGAGGCCGACGCCTTCACCATCGGCGCGAGTCACGTGATCGACATTAGCGAGGCAGTCCGGCAATATTACGAGACGGCTGCAGCGATGCAGCCGCTTTGCCGGCCGGACTGTCCTGGGATTTGTTCGGAGTGCGGCCAGGACCTCAGCATCGCGGCATGCACCTGCGACCGCGCGCCCCTGGACTCGCGCTGGGCCGCACTCGCCGCACTGCAGCGTTCGAATGGATAAGGATCTGAAGGAGACCCGTCATGCCACCGCTACCAAAGCGGAAATATCCGAAGTCCCGCCAGGGCAAGCGGCGCAGCCACCTCGCGATCAAGATGCCCCACATCGTCGATTGCCCGCGCTGCAAGAGCCCGCGGCTGGCACACCACGCCTGCCCGATCTGCGGCACGTACCGGGGCCGGGAAGCCATCACCATGCCGGCCCCCGAGCTCGAGAGCTAGCGAAGCCCGCACGCGCGGTGGCGCCGCTCATCGCCTTCAGCGAGCCGGTCCAGCGCGATCGCGCGTTCGTTTTCCCCGGCCAGGGCGCCCAGTCCGTCGGCATGGGCAAGGATCTCTACGATCAGTTCCCAACCGCCCGTGAGCTCTATGACCGCGCCGACGAGATCCTCGGCTTCAAACTCTCCACGCTCTGCTTCGAGGGCCCCGAGGACGAGCTCCAGCAGACGCGCAACGCCCAGCCCGCCATCGCCATCACCAGTCTCGCCCTCCTGAAGGTCGCCCTCGAAGTCTCACCCGAGCTGTCGCGCCGCCCGGCGTTTGTCGCCGGCCACTCGCTCGGCGAATATTCCGCGCTCGTTGCCACCGGAGCGTTGCCATTCGACGAAGCGATCCGCCTCCTTCGCGTCCGTGGCGAGCTCATGCAGGCCGCGGGCGAACGCAATCCGGGCACCATGGCAGCCATCCTCGGGCTCGACGTCTCCGACTGCGAAGATGTCTGCCGCGAGGCCGGCGCCGAGATTTGCAACGTCAACGCGCCTGGCCAGATCGTCATCGGCGGCCGCCGCGAGGCGGTCGTTCGCGCTCTGGACTACGCGAAGGCCCGCGGCGCCGTGAAGGTCATCCCCCTGAGCGTTTCGGGCGCCTTCCACAGCTCGCTGATGCGGCCCGCCGCTGACGGCATGGTGCAGCCGGTCGCCACGGCCGAGATCGGGGACTCGCCGATCCCGGTTGTCGCCAACTGCACCGCCACCGCGGTGACGGCGGGCGTCGCCATCCGCCACGAGCTCGTGGACCAGGTTTGCCGGCCCGTGCAGTGGAGCCGGACGGTCGAATTCCTTGGCGCGAACGGAGTCGAGACGTTCATCGAGTTCGGACCGGGGCGCGTGCTCACGGCGATCATCAAGCGCATGCTCCGCAAATCGGCCTGTGTCAACGTCAACGACGCGGCGTCCGTCCGCGTCGAG
>JAKALX010000027.1 GCA_021823905.1 Chloroflexota bacterium
CCGCCGCCGAACTTGCCGCCGGCGTGGAGCACCGTCATGACGGTTTCGACGGCGGTCCTGCCGGTCTGCTTCTGGATGTCGACGGGGATGCCGCGCCCGTTGTCGCGGACCGTGCACCAGCCGTTGGCGTGGATGGTCACCTCGACGCGGTCGCAGTAGCCGGCCATCGCTTCGTCGACGGCGTTGTCGACAAGCTCCTTAATCAGGTGATGGAGGCCGGCCTTGTCGGTCGTGCCGATGTACATCCCGGGCCGGCGGCGGACAGCCTCCAGCCCTTCGAGCACCTGGATGTTGGCTGCGGTGTACGAATTCGACGATGCCTGTTGAACAGTCATAGAGAGAGTTTTCTGCCTCGGCGCGCTGCAATGAGCGGGGGGAATCAAATGGCGCGCATACCTTCTCAATTCTAGCAGGTACGACCCTGAATGACCATTTCGAAGCGGCAGGAATGGCTGCTGCGCGGCGCACCCAGCGGCCGGCGATCGTCACGGTTTCGAAGTATCTAGCGGCGTGCCCAGCAGCTACGATTCCGAGCATGACAGGCCATGTCTCAACCCGGATCGTGGCACGCCGGGCGGCGACGGATCGGCGGATCTTGAGTGAGCGGATGTGGCGGATCCTGGTGGCCGTGGCGATCTGGGCGAGCGTGGCCGGGATCTTCTTCGCGATCCCGCACACGACGGAGGATTTCGTCTACCACGTGCCGCGGAGCCGCTTCCACCTGAACGACGAGTTCAGCCTCTGGCTCTGGGCGGGGATCGCCGCGCTTCAGGTCGCCGGGATCGCACTGGCCTCGGCTCGGAACAGGCTGGGCTTCGTGCTGCTCGCAGCAACGGGTGTGATCTGGGGCGTGGCGACCGTCGCCGACCACGCGGGCGACGTCTTTCTGCGCCAGCCCTGGCGGGAGGCGCCGTCGTCGACGATCTGGGCGGCTGGCACGGTGCTGGCGAACCTCGCGGCGGCCGGTATTGCATGCGTTGTTGCGGCTTCCTGGCGGCGCGACGAGCCACGCCGCCGGTAACTCAGCGCTTCCGGCCAGCTGATCCCGGGCTGAACGGATAGGCTATGACCGAGACGCGGCTGCGGCGCTCCAGCAGGGTGGTCAGCCGCTTCAGGCTCTGGTTGACGAGCGGCCGCTGGTACCAGTGTGAGACTTCGAGCAGGGGCACCATGACCGTCAGCTCGTGCGGCGCCTGGCGCAGGCGGTCGTCGACGTACGACGCGATGGGGTCGGAGACAGTGCGATAGGGCGAGTCGATGACCACGAGGGGAATGTCGGGGAACTGGCGGCGCCATCGCTCGGCGACATGGGAAGGCTCGTCGGGATCGACCTGGACGTGGACGGCGGTGACGTCGCGCGACCGTTTGCAGGCGTCGCCGAGTGTCATCACCGTGGCAAGGTTGATGTCCTCGACAGGGACGATGATCGGGATACGCGATTCGCCGCTTGCCTTGAAGTCGAGGACGGCTTCTGGTGAGACGTTCAGGGCGCGCTTGAGGTTCTTGTAGAACTGCCCGATGAGCCAGGCGCAACTCGCCAGCACGGGGATCAGGATGACAACGACCCAGGCGCCCTCGGCGAACTTGGCCTCAAGGATGACGAGAAAGACGACGGCGGTGGTCACCGCGCCCAGGCCGTTGACGGCCATCGCCATGCGCCAGCCCTGTGCACGCGACTTGAGCCAGTGCCGGACCATCCCTGCCTGGCTGAGGGTGAACGAGAGGAACACGCCCAGGGCGTAGAGCGGGATGAGGCGCGTCGTCGTCGCGTTGAAGGCCACGAGCAGCGCGGCGGAAAGGGCCGCAAGGACGATGATCCCCGAGCTGAAGACCAGGCGGTTGCCGCGAGCGTGAAAGATCCGTGGCATATAGCCGTCGCGCGCGAGGATCGCGGAAAGGCGGGGGAAGTCGGCGAACGAGGTGTTCGCGGCGAGGATAAGGATGCCGGCCGTCATGATGTTGAGCAGGGCGAGAAGGACGGAGCCGTGCCCGAACGCCTCGACGCCGAGCTGGGTAAGCACCGTGTTGTTCTCGTGCGGCACAAATCCAAAGTGGCGCGCGAGAAGGGTCGAGCCGAGGAAGAGGAAGCCAAGGATTGAGCCCATCCAGACGAGCGTGATGCGCGCGTTCGAAGCGGCGGGGCGCTTGAAGGCCTGAACGCCGTTGGAGATCGCCTCCACGCCGGTCATCGCGCTGCAGCCCGAGGCGAAGGCTTTGAGCACAAGGAGCAGGCCGAGCGTCTGAACGCCGGATACAGATTCGCGTGGGGTGCCCGCGGCGAGCGGGTTTTCGCCGTGGAACACGACTTTCACCAGCGCGACGGCGATTGCCCCGGTCAGCAGAAAAATGAAGGCGTACGTCGGGATCGAGAACACCGTGCCCGATTCGCTGACGCCGCGCAGGTTGATGAGGGCGACGACGACGACGATGACAACGGCCAGCTCGACGGCGACAGGCCGGAAATCGCCGTTGAGCGAAGCGAGCGCGTCGATGCCCGAGGCGATCGACACGGAGACCGTGAGGACGTAATCGGTCAGGAGCGAGGCCGCGGCGATCAGCCCGGCAACGATGCCGAGGTTTTCGTGGGCGACGATGTAGGAGCCGCCGCCATTGGGGTAGGCGCGTACGGTCTGACGGTAGCTGGCGACGACGATGGCGAGCAGCACTGTAATCGCGACGGCGATCGGCAATGACCAGCGCATGGCGCCCGAGCCGGCGAGGAGGAGGACGAAGAGGATCTCCTGCGGGGCGTAGGCGACCGACGAGATCGCGTCGGAGGAGAACACCGCCAGGGCCTTGATCTTGCTCAGGCGCTCGCCCTCGAGGCGATGGCTCGCAAGCGTTGTGCCGAGCACGCGGTCGCGGACGGCGAGGTAACGGCCCTTCCAGCCGGTGCGCCGTTCGGCGTACTCGGTCGCCTCGAAGTGGCCGCGCTCGGTTTCGACGATGCCGGCGTGTGGGAGCTCCACCCGGTAGCGGGAGACCCGGCCGCGCCGGTCGGTCGCCGGGCTTATTTGCGGGCCAGTCCCCGAAGGTTGTGGCATAGAGACGAGCTTACCCCCGCCTCGGAACAGGCGTCACTGTTCGATTCGTACTACGTCCGCGCACTCCCGTCGATGTCCACTCGCCATACGACACATGAACGTAATCTGCTGTTTGCCAGCGCCACGCCCCGCGCACATCCGTTCGTGGATGTCAGACGCTGGCGATCGCGCCCTGGGGCCCCGCCAGCCGAGCGCCTGGGCCGCGGGCAACGGGCCTCGCCCCCTCGATGGTCCGGCCTGCCAATTCCTGGCGGCGTAACAGTTAACCCGCCTTTTCTTGCTCACGGCGAGGCGTGTGGACTGGGCTCCGGCGACCACGTAGCGTGGCGGATCGAGTGATCCGCCGCATCCCCTACAAGTACCTCGTCGCCATTGTGTTCATGTTCGGGCTGTTCATGGACCTCATGGACACAACCGTCGTGAACGTCGCTGTTCCCGACCTGACGCGAGAGTTCAAGGCCTCAACGTCGGCGGTGGAGTGGACGGTCACCGGCTACCTGCTGAGCCTGGCCGTCTTCATTCCCGCAGCCGGCTTCCTCTCCGACCGGTTCGGCACGAAGCGCGTCTTCCTTGCGGCGATGACGATCTTCGTCGTCGCGTCGGCGGCCTGCGGGCAGGCCCACAGCCTGGCCGAGCTCGTCGCATTTCGATTCCTCCAGGGCATGGGCGGCGGAATGATGACCCCCGTGGGCACCGCCATGCTCTCGCGTGAGTTCCCCGGGGCGGAACGGGCCAAGGCCAGCGCGCTCATCTCGGTCCCGGTCGTCCTCGCGCCGACCGTTGGCCCGGTACTCGGCGGTTACCTGGTCGAGTACGTGAGCTGGCGCTGGATTTTCTACATCAACCTCCCCGTTGGTCTGGCGGGCCTGACGTTCGGTTTCAAGTACCTGGAGGAGCATCGCGAGGCGTACGCCCGCGAGGGGTTTGACGCCGTCGGGCTGATCACCGGCGGAGCCGCCGCCGCCATGCTCCTCTATTCGCTGGCTTCAGCCGCAACCGCGGGTTGGACATCGCGGTCCGTCGTCGGCTGGGGCGTCGCGGGTACCCTGTTCGGGCTTGCGTTCATCGCCCGCGAGTTGCGCGCGCACCCGCCGATCATCGACCTCGCGCTGTTCAAACGTTCCCTGTTCTTGCTCGGGAACGCGACGGTGATGCCGGCCTTCGGCGTGTTCGCCGGGTTCATCTTTCTGCTCACTCTCTACCTTCAGCAGTTGCAGGGGCGGACGCCCTTCGACGCCGGGCTCATCCAGGGGCCGGCGGCGATCGGGACGGCGGTTTCCCTTCCCCTCGCGAGCCGGCTCTACGGGCGGGTCGGGCCCCGGAAGATGATGCTCGGCGGGTTCGGCCTCTCGATGCTGGCGCTTGCGCCGTTCGTGACGCTCGACGCGTCGTCGCCCACCTGGATCGTGGTCGTGTTCCTCTTCCTTCGCGGCTTTCCCTTCGCCTTTTCGATGGTCGCCGCTCAGACCATCATCTTTGGGCCCCTGGAGAGTGCGAAGCAGGGATCTGGAAGCTCCGTCTACAACACGCTCAGGCAGGTCGCGGCATCGTTTGGCGTCGCGCTCATCGCCAGCATCCAGCTCAGCCGCATGAGCTCGCACCTCCACGAGTTGATGGCCAGCGAGCAACTGGCGACGCCGACCGCGGCCGTCCAACGGCACGCCATGGCGCTCGGGTTCCGCGATGCGTTCGTCGTCTGCGTCGCTCTGATGCTGATCCCGTTGACGCTCGCGTTCTTCGTCAACGACCGGAAGGCAGCCGAATCGCTTAGCCGTCGCGCGGCGGCCCCCGGGGCAGCAGCCGCTATCCCAGGTCGTGACTGAGCGATGTCCACGCAGGGCCATATCCGCGTCGTCACCGTCTCCCGCCAGATCGGCTCGAACGGAGAGGCAATTGCCCGGGAAGTGGCGAACCGCCTGGAGTTTCGCTACCTCGACCGGGAGGTAATCGTGCGCGCCTCGGAGGAGGCGGGCGTGACGCCCGAGCTGGTAGCCGACGCGGAACACCTGCCTTCGCTGAAGGCGCGGATGCTGCGCGCGCTCAGCAGCTCGTCCGAGATGATGGCCGCCTCGTGGCTCGCGCTGGCGCCTCCCCTGCCCGACGCGGTCTACACCTCTGAGCACTACCGCGGGTTGCTGGAGGACGTCATCCGCGAAGTCGCGCGCGAGGGGTCCGCGGTCATTCTCGGCCATGGCGCCCAGATCATCCTGCGTGATCGCTGGGACGTGTTGCGCGTGCTCGTGAGCGCAAGTCCTCAAACGCGCGTCATGCGGTTGAGTGAGCAGATGCCCGACGGGGAGGCCGAGGCGGCTCGCCGCGAAATGGAACGCTCGGATGCCGAGCGGGCAGGCTATTTCGAACGCGTGTACGGCGCCCAATGGCTCTCCCCGGCGCTCTACGACCTTTGCCTGGGCACGGACCGCTGGTCGGTCGCCGAAGCCGCGAGCCTTGTCTGTGCGGCGGCGCGGGCACGGTAGCGCGGCCGCGCCCGGAAAGGCGACATAGTTCGCGCGCCGGGTTCAGAACGGAAATCGTACAGGCGGATTCGCAATTCTTCGTGCCACAATAGATTGGCCGGTTTGTGGCTTCGCCAGGAATCGCGAATCGTGAATCGTGAATTGGAAATAGGCCCATGGCCATCCAGGTGACCCTCATCTCGCACACGCCCGACCCGTTGCGTTCGCTCTACATGGCGTACCGCACGTGCTATTCGCAGCTGACGCCGCAGCAGGTGTTGAAGCGCATCGACGACGAGCGGATCGACCGCGAAACGATGCGCGAGTTCATCGAGGAGCGGCTGAAGACCGGGCACGCCAGCCCGCTGGAGCAGATCGTCTTCGAGTTCGGGATCTCGGGCGTCTCGCGGGCCTTCAGCCACCAGTTCGTCCGCCACCGGGTGGGGATCTCGTTCGAACAGCAGAGCCAGCGTTACGTGACCTACAGGGGCGGCGAGTTTCCCTATACGGTGCCGGAGACGGTGAAGCGCGCGGGACTCGAGGAGCGGATGGACGAGCTTTTCGACCGCGTCGGCGACCTCTACGAGGAGATGGTGGCTGCCGGCGTCCCGGCCGAGGACGCACGCTTCCTGTTGCCGAACGCGACGAACACGAACTTCAAGATCACGGTGAACTTCCAGAGCCTGTTGCACATCTGCGACCTTCGGCTCTGCACGCGGGCGCAATGGGAGTTCCGCAAGGTCGCCGCGCTCCTGCGGGCCGAGGTGATGAAGGTGACGCCCGAGCTGGGCCGCTACCTCCAGCCGAAATGCGGCGAGCACCGGCTGGGCTACTGCGACGAAAGCGAGAAGGACTGGGAGGCTTGCCCGATCGGGCGGGTGCGCCCGCACAAGCAGGTCCTCTTCCGCATCTACGACCAGTACCGGCGGGGCGAGCTGCAGCCGCTGCGCGACGAGGACTGGGCGGCGATCGAAGAGCAGGAGCTGGCCGGGGGCTGAGGCGCTTCAGCTCGCCGCGCGGCGGGTGGCAGGTTCGAGGAGCGGCGCGAGCAGCTCGCGGAGGGTCTCCTCCGGGAGGTCGTTCGTCGAGACCTCGGCGAACATGTGCTCGATGGCCCAGACGAGTTCCGCGACGTCACTGCCCTCGGGGAAACCCATCGGCCAGGTGGCGCCCACGAACCAGCGGCGGAAAGCGTCACGATCTTCCGCGCCAGCGAGGTAGCGTTCAAGATGTTGACGCACTTCAATCTCAAGGTTGTCCATGAGCGGTTCGCCCCCAGATCGCCGCAAGGTAAGCCGAGAAGACTTGCGGCGATTGTTCAATGATGGCCAATACTGGCAGCGGGCTCAACAGGGCGAGTTTACGATAGAAATCAAGCGCCACATGACGCCTCTGCCGCAAGCGGGGGAGCCGGCCGGCACGGTGAGCCAGATCGCGGTCTGCACGGACGCCTCCGGGCGACCTGTCGCGCTCGTCCACCAGTATGTCCGGCTCGATGGAAGCCTCGGCGGCTCTGGCCGACCCGACCCGAAGGAGTTGCTGGTGGGCGATGAGCTGCTGTACGTGAGCTGACAGCGACAACCGAAGCGAGCCGCCCCGGCGCCGCGATTCCCGGCAGCTCCAATCGTCCGCCCGCTGCGCAATAGTTGTATAGTTAAGAAACAATGCCAGCAGAAGTTGAAGCGCCGGATCGTGCGCCGGTCCAGGTGAAGGTATCGGCCACCAACGAACTCGTATTCGCCCTGTATGTGATCCACCGGGCCGTGCACCGGCCCGGCAGCGGTTGGTCGCAGACGTGGGTGCCACCCCTGATGGAGAGCCACGCGGAAACGGCGGCACGCGTTGGCAAGTTCTGGACCGACGGCTTTCCCGAATGGCCGGAACTGCTGCTCTTCGCGGAGGCTGCCGGCCGGCTCTGGGATACCGACGCGGACCAGCTGCTCGCGCAACTTCCCGAGCTCACAGCGCGCGGCGTCCGCGTCCCGGAGTTTCCCGCCGAAGCGCCGGAGGTGCGCCCGATCATCGCCGGGCGCGTCGAGCGCCTGGGCGCCGACGCCGGCTTGCGCCAGGCCTACTCGCAGCTCATGAAGGACGTGTGGGATGTCCTGCGCCCGCACTGGAACGGCGGCGCGCGCGGCGTAGCCGAGCGAATGGCGGATGATTTTCGCCGCCGCCTCGCGAAGGTCGCCGATTTCCGTGACCTGCTGCCCGTCAAACACTTCGCCCGCCGCGAGATGCACCAGCCGCTGGTGGACGAAGCCCTCCGCCGTGGGGAGGTCGTCCTCGTGCCGCTCGCTCTGGCCGGCGTCGGTGTCGGCTTCTTCTCGTTGTCCAGCTGCCTGATCGTGGCGCAAGGACCGGAAGCGGCGTCGGGCGCCAGCAAGCACCGCGAGGAGGCGGAACGCGTGGCGGCGCGCTTCAAACTGCTCTCCGACCCGACACGCCTTTCGATTCTTGGGACGCTCATCGAGTGCTCCTACAGCATCACCGATCTGGCGGAGGTCTTCGAGCTCTCGCAGCCGACGATCAGCGTCCATGTGAAGCAACTTCGCGAAGCGGGGCTGCTGGACTCGCAAAAGGTGCGAGGACAAATGGTCTACCGGGCGTCGCGGGAGCGGATTCAGGAGCTGGTGCTGGGGGCCATCGCGGAGATGGGCTGCGCGATCTAGTTGAAGCTTAGTCGTTTACCTATTGACATCGTTCCATGACTATGTTCCTATGTCTGCGTCTGAACTCCCCTTCCTGGAGCTTTGTCATGGGACCCTTCGCCGACCACCCCCACACCATCGAGATGGTTGCCCGCTTCGTGGACGAGGAGCTCGCTCGCAAGGCCGCTCTTCGTGCCAGCTACGGCTTCGCACCACCTGCCGCCAGGCGGCCCGGCCTTCGCTGGATTGCCGCCCGGCTGCGAGCGCGGCGCGAACAGCGCTGCGAGGACTGCCCGCCCGTCACCGTCGGCGCCTGAACGCTCTCCGGCCAACTGCCCTACCGCAGGTGGCCGGGAATGCGCTCGTTGGCCAGGATCTGCTCGAACGACTGGCGCTCACGGATGACCTCCGGGATGCCCTCGTGGACGAGCACCTCGCCCGCCAGCCTGCGGCTGTTGTAGTTCGAAGACATCGCAGCACCGTAGGCCCCCGCGTCGTGGATCACGAGGTAGTCGCCCACCTTTGCCGCTGGCAGCCTGCGCGTCACGACAACGCCACCCTCCTCTTGCGTGAACACGTCGCCTGATTCGCAGAGCGGCCCGCCGACGATCACCTCCTGCTCCGTCGTGATCTCGCGCCCGTCCGCAGCTGCGATCGAGATCTCGTGGTAGGAGCCGTACATCGAGGGGCGCACCAGCGTCTCGAAGCCGGCGTCGGCCAGGTAGAACGTGTGCTCGCCCTGCCGCTTCACGGAACGGATCTGGGTGACCAGCGATCCCGCCTCGGCGACCAGGTAACGCCCCGGCTCGACTTCGAGCGCCACTTCGTGCCCGATGATGTCCTCGATCGTCCGCTGCGCCTTCGCCCAGAGCGCGTGGTAAGCGCCAACGTCGATGCGCGCCTGGTCCTTGCGGTAGGGGATCGGCAGGCCCCCGCCGGCGCTGATCACCTCGAGCTGGCCGCCCACCTCCCGCGCCGCCTTCACCATCGCGTCGCAGACCGTCGCCAGGTGCTCGAAATCGGTCCCCGAGCCGATGTGCATGTGCAGCCCGCGGATGTTCACACCCGCCTTCCGGCCGAGCTCGAGGCATTCCTGGAGCTGCGAGTACCAGATGCCGTGCTTGGAGAGATCGCCGCCGGTGTTCGTCTTCTGCGAATGCCCGTGGCCGAAGCCGGGGTTGATGCGCAGCGTCACCTTCGCCCCTGGGAAGAACGCGCCGAGCTGCGTGATCATGTCCGGCGAGCCAACGTTGACCGGGATGCTGTGCTTGCGAATCAGCTCGATCGCGTCGTCGTCGAAGATGTCGGCCGTGTAGACGATGCCGTCGTCTTCCCCCGTGTAGTCCACCATCAAGGCGCGAACGATCTCGCCCGCCGAGACAGCGTCGACGAGGACGCCGTTGCGCTTCATCAGCGCAAGGATGGCGATGTTCGAGCAGGCCTTCTGGGCGAAGCGCACGACCTGAAACTGCTTCAGCTCGGCAATCCGCTGCTCGATAAGCGCCTGGTCGTAGACGAACGTGGGCGTGCCGAAGCGGCGGGCCAATTCGGTTACCGGCACGCCGGCGAGTTCGGAGATCAGGTGCTGCATGGCAACGATCGTGCGGCAGTCGCCGACGAAGCGCCAGCGCTACCGCGCCCTGAGCGTCACGACGAAGAACCAGGTGCTCCCGTCCGCACCCGGCAGCACCGGATAGGCGTAGAGCGGCCCGCCCAGCTTCTGCTCGTCTCCGGGCCTGGCGACGTACTGGGTGCTGACCATGACCCGGTCGCGTCCGCGGATGTAGCCGCGCTGCTCGCCGGCTGGACTCTGGCTCGTACTCGTGAGCGTAAAGCCCTGCGCCAGGAGCCGCTCGTTGAAGAAGGCGATGACCGAGCCGCCGTAATCCAGCGTACTGAACATCTGCACCGACGACTGCACATCACCCTCAGGCTTCATGAAGCCGTCGATCTCGGTCGCGCCGGGGTAGGCGGGAAGCCCCGTCACCTGCGGCTGGACGCGCTCCCCGCGAGGCGAGGGATAGGGGACAGGCGACACGGCTGGGCGCCGGCGTTGCCAAAGCACCGGCTGCCACGGGCGTGAGCGTGAACCGCGCCAGCGGTGGGATTGGTGTGGCGGCATCCAGCCGCTCGTTAGGCTTACCCTTCCAACCGTTCACCACGACGACGTCCGTCGTCCAGCCCGTGCCCCTGCCGACGACCCCGAGATCGACCACCGATCGCCCGGAGCTCGCCTCGACCACCAGGCTGACTTCGCCGGCAAGCCCTCCCCACGCCTGCAGACCTGCCGAGAGAACAGAAACGCGTGCCGAGCCGTCCGCGCTCTTCTTCGTGGCGTTCAGGGTACGCGGAGGTGCGAGCGAGTTGAGCTCCTCCCGGGTCTTCGGGTCCGTCGCGATCATCAACGGCGTCCCGTCGATGGGATGCGGGTCGCTCCAGTCGACTGAACCGCGGCTCACGGTGCCCAGCCACTCCTGCGGCTGGCCTGAGCCGGGAAATGCGACAAGGGAGAGTTGATTGGCCGGCGTCCACCCATTTGTGCGCGTGTCGACCGGCCCAACCGAGCCCGGGAGCCGCGGAAGGTCGAGCTGTGCACCCCGGCCGTCTCGGGGCGCGACCAGCAGGATGTCGTTGACAACCAAGGCCAGGAACTTCGAATCAGGAGACCAGTACCGCTCGGACCACATCTGTGTCGTCGATCCGCCGCCGCCCGCGAGCGGGGTGATCGGCGTGCGGCCCATCTCGTTTCCTTCCGGGTCGAAAACCGTCACCCGGGTTGCGCCGATCGCTGCGAGCCGCTTCCCGTCGGGCGACCACTGCAACGTCCCGGGCGCGGAATTCGCCTCCGGCGCCACGTCCGCGACGAGCTTTCCCCTGAAGTTCCAGATCCTGAGGTGGACCGCGGTGTTGTCCGTGTCCAGTTGGTACCAGTCCAGCGTCGCCAGGCGCGACCCATCTGGGGACCATGCAACCGCGTAGTACTGGGCCGGATCGCCCAGTTGCCGCTCCTTACCGGTCACAAGATCGATGATGCGCACCGGCGCCGTCGTCAGCCCGCCGGCCTGATCGGGCACAACCGGCTGCCCGACGGCCACCCAGATCCCGTGCTCCGGCCCCGGCGACGACCGGCATGCCCCGGCGAGCAACGCGGCAGCCAACAGAAGCACGCCCGCGCAAGAGCCACCTCGTAAGAGAGTCGCCAATCTCCTCTGTCCGCGTGTGGTCCGCATCTCGGCCCTGCTCGTCATCCGACTATACGCCGGCCAAGCAAGACGGCCTCTCGCGGGAGAGGCCGTGGGCGCGGCCGGCGGTGTGTGCAGCCGCGCTAGTTTCCTCCCGCGGCCGGCTGGGGCACCACTTCGCCGCGGCGGCGCCTGGCGAAGGCTGCGTCTTCGCCGGCCATCGCTTCGGCCTTCGCCGCCTGCTCCTGCTCGTAGGTCATCCGGTAGAGGTTCGCGTAGACGCCGTTCCTGTCGAGCAGCTCCTGGTGCGAGCCGATCTCCACCATCTTTCCCTGGTCGAGAACGACGATGCGGTCCGCCTCGCGGATGGTCGAGAGGCGGTGGGCGATGACGAACGAAGTGCGGTCCTTGAGCAGCTCGCGCAGCGCCTTCTGGATGATGACCTCGGTCTGCGTGTCGACGTACGCCGTGGCCTCGTCGAGGACGAGGATGCGGGGCGAGGCGAGGATGGCGCGGGCGAAGCTGATCAGCTGGCGCTGCCCGACGGAAAGGTTCTGGCCGCGCTGCTGGAGCACCGTGTCGTAGCCGTGCTCGAGCCGCGAGATGAAGTCGTCGGCGCCGACCGCAGCGGCGGCGGCGCGCACCTGCTCGTCGGTGGCGTCCGGGCGGCCGTAGGTGATGTTGTCGCGCACGGTGCCGCTGAAGAGGTACGGCTGCTGGAGGACCACGCCCATATGCCTGGTGAGCGAGCGCCGCTTGAGGTCGCGGATGTCGTGACCGTCGACGCGGATGGCGCCGCCGGTCACTTCGTACCCGCGGCTGACGAGCGAGGTAATCGTCGTCTTGCCAGCGCCGGTGTGGCCGACGAAAGCGATCGTCTCGCCTGGCTGCACGTGCAGATCGATGTCCTGGAGGATCGGCACGCCTTCGACGTAGTGGAAGTAGACGTGGTCGAAGTCGACGCGGCCCTCGATGGTCTCGAGCTCGAGGGCGTCCGGCTTGTCGGTGATGCGCGCGGGGGTGTCGAGCACTTCGAAGATCCGCTCGCCGCCGGCCATGGCGCGCTGGAACATCGTGTACTGCAGCGTGAGGTCGCGGATGGGGTCAAAGAAGCGGTTCACGTAGAGGGTGAATGCGGCAAGTGTTCCGATGAGGGCGGCCACGTCGACGCTGGAGGCGTTGATGGCGCGGAGGCCACCGACGATGAGGACGGCGGCGGTCGCGATTGCGACGGCGAGCTCGATGATCGGCATCACCGCCGCGCTCAGGAGGCCGGCCCAGATGTTCGCGTTCCGGTTCTCCTGGTTGAGCATGTCGAAGCGGCGGATGTTCTCGTCCTCGCGCGACATTGATTGGACAGCGCGCACGCCCGAGACGTTCTCGGCGAGCGTCCCATAGAGCGCGCTCAGCTTGACGCGAACGTTGATGAAGGCGGCGCGGGCGTACTTCGACCAGAACATCATCACAAGAATGAGCGGGGGCACGATCGCGAGCGTGACGAGCGCGAGCTCCCAGTCCATATACAAGAGGATGCCGATGACCACGAAGACGCCGACGATGTTCGAGAGCGAAGTGAGCGAGCCGGTGGTCAGGAGGTCGTTCACAACCTGGACGTCGCTGGTGAGGCGGCTGATCATGCGCCCGACTTCCATCTCGTCGTAGAACGAGAGGGAGAGGTTGATCATGTGGCCGTACATCTCGCTGCGCAGGCGCAGGAGGATGCGCGTGCCCATCCAGGCCGTCGTGGTCTGCTGCAGGTACATCGAGATGAACTGGAGGAAGGCGAGGCCGACGCTCGCGCCGCAGAGCACGAGGATGGCCTCCTTGTTGCCCTTGATGCCAGCGGTGACGGCGAGTCCGATGAGGAACGGCTGCGCCATGCTGGAGGCGGCGGAGAGGATCATCATCGAGATGGCAATCGCGGCCTGAAGCTTGTACTCGGCCAGGTAGGGGATGATCCGGCGCGCGACTTCGGCGTCGTACACCTTCCCCAGGTATTCGTCGTCCCAGCCGTCGGAGTTGCGAGCGGCGCGCGGGCCCATGGACTGCCCGCCGATGCCCTGGCTCCAGCCGCCGGCGCCCGCACCACCCCACATGCCCATCAGGAATTTCCTTTCTCGCCCTGGACGGGCCAGTAACGGCGGACGATCGAGCCGCTCACGCCGCGCCTCCGCTGGCCGACGGCGCAGGCTGCATGGCGGGCGCAGCCGCGTCGCCGTGGCCGTTCCGTTGCTCTCCGGGCGCTGCCGCCGCACGGGCGGAGACGATCTCGCCGAGGGCTTCCTGCTGGTCCTTGAGCTCGAGGTCGTAGATGCGGTGGTAGAGGCCTTCCTGCTTGATGAGTTCCTCGTGGCGCCCGCGCTCCACGACGCGGCCACGGTCGAGGACGACGATCTCGTCAGCCCGCATGATCGTGCGAAGCCGCTGAGCGATGACGAACGTGGTCCGTCCCTTCATGAGTTCCTGGAGGGCCTGCTGAATCAGGAACTCGGTCTGCGCGTCCACCGAGGCGGTCGAGTCGTCGAAGATGAGAATCCGCGGGTCAAGCAGCAGGGTCCTGGCGATGGCGATCCGCTGCTTCTGGCCTCCGGAGAGCGTCACGCCGCGCTCGCCGACCCACTCGTCGTAGCCGTAGGGCAGGCTGACGATGAAGTCGTGGATCCTGGCGGCCTTCGCGGCTCGCTCGATGTCCTCCTGCGTCGCGTCCGGCCGGCCATAGGCGATGTTGTCGCGGATGGTGCCGATGAAGAGGAAGACGTCCTGCTGGACGATGCCGATGGTCTTACGCAGCGAATCGAGCGTCAGGTCGCGAATGTCGGTGCCGTCGATCGTGATCCGGCCCTGGGTGACGTCGTAGAAGCGGGGGATCAGGTTGACGACGGTGGACTTGCCACTGCCGGCCGGGCCAAGGAGCGCGATCACCTTCCCCGGTGTTGCGTCGATGTCGACATGCTGGAGGACGGCGCTGAGCTTGTCGTAGCCGAAGCCGACGTCTTCGAAGCGCACGTGGCCCTCGGCGTTCGAGAGCGCCCGGGCGCCCGGCTTCTCCTGGACGGCGGACTGGGCGTCGAGCAGCTCGAAGATGCGCTCGGACGAGGATATGCAGCGGGCGATGAAGGTGATCGCGAAGCCGAGCGTTCGCACCGGGAGCTGGAGCAAATTGAGCCAGAGCGTGAAGGTGAGGAGGTTCGGTCCCGAGAGCTGTCCGCGCGTGATCAGCCAGGCTCCCACGCCAACGGTGAGCGCGATCTGGAAGGCGCCGAGGCCCTGCATGAGCGGCTGGTTGTGGGCGTTCACGAGCGAAGCCTGGTAGCTGAGATCCGCCTGATCGCGCGAGGCCTTGTTGAACTTCTGGGATTCGAAGTCCTCGCGGGTAAACGCTTTTACAACGCGGATGCCGGTGAGCGCTTCTTCGGCGACGCGAGTGACCTCGGCGAGGTTCTCCTGGACCTGGAGCCAGATCGGGCGGGCGGTTCGCGCCATCCTGAACGACCGCCAGGCGAGGATCGGGATGGTCACGATCGACACGATGGCGAGCTGCCAGTTGATGATGAACATGCCGACCATCGAAACCGCGAGCAGGACGAAGATGTAGAGCGTCCGCAAGAATCCCATGTTCACAAACATGCGGATGCTCTCCACGTCCTGGGTAACGCGGGACATGATCTGGCCGGTCTGGACCTTGTCGTGGTAGGCGTACGAGAGGCGCTGGAGGTTGTCGTAAATCTCGTTGCGGATGTCGTAGGCGATCTTCTGGCCGATTGATTCGCCGAGGTATTGCTGGCTGAAGGCCGAGAGACCGCGTCCGATGGCGAAGGCGACAATGGCGCCGCAGGCCAGGAGGAGGAAGCCGACATTGCCATGGATCACGGTCGCGCCGTTTTCCTTGACCGGGTTGAGTCCGAACCTGATGGCGAAGTTGATGAGCAGCGGGCTGGCCATGGTGAACACGCCGGCGAGAAGCACCGAGAGAAAGCCCAGCGAGAGCGACCATCTATAGGGCACGAAGAACCGCATCAAGCGCAGGAGAGAACGCACACCGATACCTCTCAGGATACCGAGCCTAGCACACCTTAACGCGAAGGTGAAAGTCCGCTGGCCCGCCGTGGCAGGCCGATCAGCCGCCCAGGCTCCCGGACGCTGCCTGGAGGAAGTCGATGACCACCGCCTTCAAGCGCCGATCGCCGAGAGCCGAGGCATGATTCCGGCCGGAGATTGTCGCCAGGCGGGCGCCTGGGATCGCGGCCGCCAGCTCGGGCGCGCTGCGTGCGAAGCCGTCTCGGGTTCCGTTTACGACAAGCACCGGCGCCGTGATTCCGGCCAGCTCTTCCAGCCCGGGCGCCGCGGGCTGGCGATGGTAGAGGGCGCGAAAGCAGGCGGCGAGGGCGATCGGGTCGTTGCGAAGCCAGGTGGCAAGCGCCGGAAAGCGGCGCGGCGGGAACCAGTCGATCAGAGGGCGCGGCAGACCGTCCTCGGGCGCGAAGACGCGCCCCCAGCCGAACTGGAAGCGAGCGCCGATCCCGCCAAGAGCCGCCGCCGTGACGCGAGCGGGATGGGCGATGAGAAGCTCGAGCGCTACACGCGCGCCGGTCGAGTAGCCGAACACGGGCGCGGATTCGATCCCGGCCGCGTCCAGGACCGCCACGACGTCGCAGGCGAGGCTTTCGAACGAGTAGGCGTTGGGCCGCCACGGCTTCGCGCTCCGACCGTGTCCGCGAAAATCCGGCAGGACCAGGCGGTAACGGGGCGCGAGCGCGTCGATCCAGCCGAACCCCTCGAAGTTCGCCGCGCCGCTGGCCGACCAGCCGTGCAAGAGGAGAAGCGGCGGGCCGCTCCCTTCGAGGCAGTAGTGAATGCGAAGGTCTCCGGACTGTGTAAAGGGCATCGATCTTGCGAAGTTGATGTCGATGCGTCGAAGTTTAACGGCGAGAGGCCGGCGCCCCAAAGTCCTGCTGCGCCGTGAGCTTGCTGAGAGCCCTGGCCGGCTCCGTGGAGGACACCGATGACCGAGGCCCAGCTACT
>JAKALX010000028.1 GCA_021823905.1 Chloroflexota bacterium
GTCAACGCGCAGCCGCGCGTCGATCTCCTTGGTGACCGCATCCGGGTCGCGCTTCAACTGCTCCGCGCGGTCTTCGGCGAGCTTGGTCACGGTCGGCTGGGTCGAGTACCAGTAGCGCGGGCCATCCTGGTAGAGATACGTGGCCGCCGTGGCAAGACGGCGCAGCGCGTCACCAAAGATCGCCGGCGACTCTCCCGGCATCACGCAGCCGAGTTTGATGCGGCGGTCCTCGATGCCACGGTGGGCGGCCGTAGCGGTTGGCGCCGAGCCAAGGTAGACGGTGCGCGCGACGCGCCGGCATGCGGCGTACTTGCCCAGATTCGGGAGATCGCGGTCGAGCTGCAGCGGCAACGCACTCGGCCCGTCCACGTCCTTCTCGATCACGGGCACCCAGTTGTCCGACAGGTAACGCGTCAGCTCGAACTGGACGCGCGGGTCGTCGATCGGGATCATCGAGGGAAGGATGAGCGGGTTCTTGTCGCCCCTTTCCCACAGGCAATGGATGACCGCCGCCATCAACCGCAAGACGCCACGCGTCCGCTGGAACTTCACCAGCGTGGACCAGTCGTTGTAGAGGCGGTCGAAGACCTCCGGGTGGATCGGGTACGCCGCCTTGAGCCGCTTCTCGTACTCCGACTCCCGGCAGTCCGGCGGGAACTCCTGCTGCTGCGTCCGGTAGAAGTCGTAGAACGCCTGGGCCACCGTGTCGCGCGCGACGAACTGCGCTTGGTCAACCAGCGACTCGAAGAGCCTCCGGCGTACGATCTCGAAGCCTTCCTCGGCGCTCGCCGGCCGCCACGAAGCCTCGACGCGCCCGACCGCGTTGCGCAGGCGGTTCAACGCGGCACGGCCCCGCTCCCCGCCAACCTCGACATCGTCGGCCACCGCGTGCGGCGAGCCCGTCGTATCAGAGGCCGGCAGGCTGATGACGATCAAGCAGTTCTTCGCATCCTTCGCTGACTCAGTAAGCACCTGGGCGAACGTGAAGTGGGTCTCGAAGCTGCCAGCCGGCAGGTCGCTCTGGTCGTGAAGCTGGCGGGCGTAGGCCACCCACTCGTCAATCAGGATGAGGCACGGCCCGTACTGGTTCATCAGCTCGCGCAGAACGTCGCCGGGGCTCGTGGCGCGCTCGTCATCGGCCTGGATGCGACCGAACGCCTTCTTTGCCTCCTTGGCTCCTCCGGCCGCAAAGCCGAGCTGCCACGCCAACTCGCCCCACAGCGTGCGCACCACCGTACCGTCGGGCTTCGTCACCGGGTTTCCCGGTGAGATCTTGTTGCCGACCAGGACGACACGCCGAGTCGTCGGAAGCTTCTCGACGCCCGCCTCTTTCAGCACCGCATCCACGCCAGCCAGCTCGGTGGGGTTGGCTCCGGAGAAGAGGTGGTAGAGCGCCAGCATCGAGTGCGTCTTGCCGCCGCCGAAGTTGGTCTGCAGCTGCACGACCGGATCGCCCCCGACCCCGGCAATACGTCGCACCGCGCCGACCAGCAGGCGTCGCAGGCTCTCTGTCAGGAACGTCCGCCGGAAGAACTCGGCCGGCTTCCGGTACTCATCGCTGCCCTCCCCGAGGTATACCTGCCACAGGTCGGCCGCGAACTCCGCCTGCTGGTAGCGCCCGCTCGCCACGTCCTTGTGCGGGGTCACCACCTCGCGCCACGGCTTGAGGGCGCCCGCGGACTGGCTCTCGATGGCGGCGCCGGCGGTCTTGCGCTTCTCGCTGCGCACCTGCTCATCGAACCGCACGCGCAGAAGCTCCATCTTCATCTTCTCAACCTCGTCCGCCTGCGGCGCCGACACCGCGGTCAGCAGCCGCGCCGCGGAGTCCAGCGCCCGATAGGCGTCGTCGGTCGAGAACGGTGTCTGATGGGCCCACTTGTTGCGCACCTCGCGCAGCTCGCTCACGAGCGTCCGTTCCGCCTGTCCGAGCGTGTTGCGGAACACCTCGTTCCAGCGCCCCCACATTGCGGCGAGCACGGCGGCAATATCCCAGCGCGCCTCGCCCTCGTCAGGGAAGAAGCTGAGCTGCGGCGGCGGCAAGGTCTGCTTCAGCTCCTCGAACCACCCCTGCTGGTACTGCGCCTTCAGCTCCCGCTCGACAAACGGCTGCAGCCCGTCCTTGAGGAGGTCAAGCGCCTTTCCGACTCGTTCGTGGTTGGTGATGGCCATGTCCTACCCCACTCTGGTTTGTGCAGTCCTGCCCGGTCGAGGGCTGATCCAACGACCCGGGTCCGGGGATGGACTCCTACGTGCGTTGGCGAACCGCACTTGAGGTGACTGTTCCCGCCTGCATACTGAGACCCCGCCGCTCAGGTTGTCAACGTTGGCCTGCCATCGGACTCTGTCTAGACGAGCAGGTCGCTCCTCGTGGCCACGCGAATCCGGGTGTTGCCAATCTCAACCTCATGGACGCCGTCCAAGAACAGCCGGCCGCTGACCTCGTGTCCGTCGACTGTCGTGCCCCCCGTACTGTCGAGGTCATAGAGCCAGACGTCTCCGGGGAGGTTCACGATGGTGCAGTGCCGCCGGCTCACCGCGGGGTCACGGACGGAAACGTCGTTGCAAGGGAACGACCCGATCGTCACGATCGGCTCCGCCGACTCGTCACGACGACCGTCGGGGAAGTAGATCGCGAGCCGGTTCTCTCTTGCGGCGCTTCTGGCTGTCCCGAAGCGGTATTCCTCAAAGAGCAGCTTTGACTTCAGCGAGGGGGCTGGCTCTTGCCCCCACGCCGGCGGCTTCTCAGTTGCCACCCTGGCGTTGTATGCGACGAAAGGGTTATCGCCTCCGTGGGCCGCGAGACCCTTCAGCTCGCTTGTGGTGCAATCGTCGGCACCGAGGCGGAACAGAAGCAGGTTGTTGGCGAAGCAACCGCTTGGCGCCTTCGCACTGATCAGCGTCTGGGCAAGGGACTGCCCCGCTTCGAACCGATCGGTCAGGTAGAAACACTTCAGCAGGAGGTTGTAGGCTTCGTAATCGGATGCTTCCCTCTGCAAATGGTCTGAGAGCAGCGAGATTGCAGCCGGCAGCTGGCCTTGCTCCAGCCTGATCCAGCCAAGCTCCTTCTGGACATGTGTGCGCGGGCTGATCGAGACCGCCCTGGAGAAGTACTCGCTGGCAAGGTCGAGGTGGCGCATCAGCAGCTGGCAACGGCCCGCTGCCAGCAGGGCACTGACGCAGTCGGGGTTCAGCTCCAGTGCGTAGCAAGCCAGACGCTCGGCTCTCTTCCACTTTCGGCGGGCGATTGCGACCTCGGCGTTCCGGGCCGCCGTGTCGGCTTTGATGTGCTTGTCGTTGAACACGAACGTGACGTGCCGGCCCCGGATCGCTTCGGCAAAGTCCTCGGCCGTCTGGAAGCGCATCTCCGGGGTTGGGTGGGTCGCCTTCAGGAGCAGCTCCTGGACCCATCGATCGAGGTCGGCCGGGACGAACCTGTGCTCGATGCGGGTTCGAACGGCCTCTTCCTCCGGAACGTCCTCGAAAGGATGGCAGCCGGTGATCGACTCCAACAGCGTCAGGCCGAGCGCATAGATATCGACCCTGGGATCCAAGCGGGACACGTTCTCCCGGAGGAGCATCTCCGGCGGCAAGTACAGGCTGGTGCCTGCCAGACGATTGGCCACGCCGAAGTCGCCGAGCTTGATCGTCTCAGGGACTGTGAAGAGGATGTTCTGGGGCTTGATGTCATGGTGAACGATCTTCTTCCCATGCACGAAGGCGAGGGTCTCGCAGAGCTCGAGGCCCCACGCGAACACCTGTTGTACGGGGATGGCACCGTGATGCCTGAGGCGATCGTCCAGGCTCCCCCCGGGGCAGTACTCCATCACGAGATACAGACTTGTCGGGTCGGAGAAATGATGGAAGAAAGTCACCACGTGGGGGTGGTTGAACGACGCCAGGGCGTTCATCTCCCACAGAAGGTCGCCTTGATCGGCGCCATCAGGACGGGCAAGCACCTTGATCGCGACCTGTCGGTGCTTGATTTCCTCGTCTTGGGCGAGATACACCTCGCCGAACCCGCCGCCGCCCAGCCTGCGGGTGACCAGGTACTTGTTGTCCAGCCGGGCGCCGATGGTAATCCGCGGCACCTTTAGACAACTCCCTGCCAGCGCGAGTGCCACGAGCACTCCCTGACCGCGCGTGCACGGTTGGCGATGGTCATGGTCAGCACCTCCCCAAGTGCGTTGGTGCCTTTGCCTCGCGATCTGTCGAGAGCGGGTTTCGTGTGCGCACTGCGCGGCGCGTGCCTCCCGCGACGGCGCACCGACGCCTGAGGGACAAAGCAAGGCACCTGCGATGGCCATTCGTTTCTTGGTTGGTCGAATACCACACACATAGCAATTGGAAACTATCGTAGCTGTTACGCTTACACAAGCATGAAGGCGTGGCCGCATTGATATTCATCTGTCTCTTGTGCCCCTAGGGTCGGCAACCTGCCATCGGGGGTAACGTCTTGATCCCTGGTTGGCGATCACGCCCTGGTGCGAGAGCCGCGCCAAAAGATTGTGGCTCTTAGGGTGCCTCTGCTCGTCTATTAGGGCCTCCAGCGACTTGCCGTTCACCGCCCCACTCCGTCAGCCTGATTCCGGTACCCGTGCATTAACTGCCGGCCGTTGGCGCCCGCGGGTTCTTCACCAACGCCTCTACGCCAGACAACAAGACTTCGTAACTCCGCGACCGGTTCTCGCGGCCGAGAAGTTGGGCCATGCGCCTGGCCCCCCCGACTTTCTGAAACCCCGGAACCAGACCCGCGAGTGCCCTCGACGGTTGGTCGATCGCATCCGGGTTGCGGAAACGAGCCTTGGCCAAGGCATTCTTGGCCCTAGCGCAGTTGAACGCGCCGACCACAGCAGGCGGGTCGCCGAAGTACCACGCCTCCAACTCCTGGCATGCGAGCCGAACCAAAACTGAGGATCGGCCGCAGGGCTGAGATAGTTCGCAGAGTCTCGCCTTGAGTACGTGGCAGTCCTTGCCGTCGTTGTCGCGCAGGATGACGAAGCTAACTCCCGGCTCCCGCCACGCTCGAAGTTTCCGTGGCACGCTCTTCTCAAGGTCCTGCTTACCTTCGTGCGGCACGCATAGGAACTGCAGTCCGGGAAAGAGTCTCGGCAAAAGCCCGTCGAGCAGTACCTTCATCGAGTATTCCTCGAGTAGGAAGACGATCCGGTTCATTGCAGCCCGGCCCCTTCGAAGAGCCCTTGCTTCCAAAGGGTGCCAGGCAGGTCGCCCTCGGCGACGAGATTGCGAAGGAGTTCGCTCTCGTGGGCGCGACAAATGGTTGTAAACCCGTCCCTTTTGACCAGCCAGTAGATCTCTTCGAGCCGGGCGCCGTTGAGGAACTCAGGAGAGTGCGTGGACACGAAGACTTGCCCACCGCGGTGCGCGTAGTCGCGGAATTCCTCGACCAGCTCGTGGAGGAGCTCGGGGTAAAGCTGATTTTCGGGCTCTTCGATAGCCAGAAGCGGGTGTGGTTTTGGGTCGTAGAGCAGCACCAGGTAGGCGAACATCTTGATCGTCCCATCGGACACATAGCGGGCGATGAAGGGGTCTCTGAAGCTGCCGTCCTGGAAGCGCAGCACGAGTCTTCCGTCCTCGGTCGGCTGGGCCTCGACGCGGCTCACCCCTGGCACTCGTTGCTTCATGACGTTGAGAATGCGGTCGAAGCAGTCGCGATGTCTCTCGTAGAGGTACTGCGCGACCTGTGCCACGTTGTCACCTCGCGTAGAGAGATGCTCGGCATATCCAGCTTCGGCGCTGGGGCGGGCGTTCGAGATGTGGAAGTCGGAGATATGCCAGTTCTCGATCAGGCTGCGAAACTCCGCCACAACGCGAAACTCCTTGAACTGTCCCAGCCCCTTGATCGCCAGCACCGAGGGGTCGTCAAGCACGTAATCTCTTCGCTCCTCCACGGCGCCTGCTTGCCCATACGCCGCTTCGTTGGTGATCGCCGTCCCGCGCCCGCGCGAGAAGTCAACGAAATGCCACGGCTTGCCATACTGTCCCCGCCGGAATTTCAGCACCTCTCGCCCAACCACCGGCCGCCCGTCGTCGTTGGCAATATCAACTTGATAAGTGGCAAGCCGACCGCCGCTCTCCCGGAACTTCACCGTGAAGCCGATCGGGCCGCCCTCGCCCCGGCTGACGAGTTCTTCGAACCCACCCCGATGTGCGACCGCCTGGGCCACGTTGTGGCTGAGGGCCTCCTTCAGAAAGCTGAACGCGTCGAACAAGGTGGACTTGCCCGACCCGTTCGCCCCGACCACCACCGTCAGACGCGGCAAGTCTGCCAGTGTCGCCTTGCGGAACAGGCGGTAGTTGCGGAGTTCGATTGTCTCGATCTGCATGCACTACTCCCCATCGTCTCCGAACAGATTACCCTGTTCGGCCCTCAGGCGAGCTTCATCCTGGTGGGCGAGGCGGGTGATCTCGGGGAAGCTTTGCACGAGGGCGTTGTACGAGAGCGCTTCGGCGGCGCGCTTCTTGCGCTCGCACAGGGTGTAGAGGCGGTAGCACAGCTCGCGGGCGGTCTCGGCCTTGGTGCCGAGCTTCGCGACCAACTCGGCCGCCGCGCCCTCCCCGCCTGCCTCCAGGACACGGATCAGGTGGTGCACCGTCTCCCAGGTGGTGAGGCGTTTGTCCGCCGCCGGGTCCCAGTCCACGGGCAGTTCGGCCGGCTTGAGGAGACGCACCTTCCCGCGACCCGAGGTCAGGATGCCCGCCTCGGCCATGCCGGCGACGCTGGTGTTCTTGGCACGGGCGAGGACATCGGCGACGCCAAACTCCCCCTCAGCGAACCCCGACTGCTCGAACCATGCGAGCGCCCAGCGCGTGTCGGCGTCGAAGTCGCCCTCCTGCTCGGCGAGCGCCTCATCGAGGGTCCGGTTGATGAGCGCCAGCGCGTCACGCACCGAGAGCGACTTACCCTCCGCATCGAGCACCCGGGCGTAGCGGGTGTAGACCGCCATGCCCGGGCCGATGGCCGCCTGCGCCAGGTCGACTGGGGCGATGTTGCCGCGCTGGAGGTGGGCCAGCGCCGGCGGCAGCTCGGCCTTGAGCGCGGCGAGGAAATCGCGACGCGTGGCCGTGGAGGCGGAGGCGGCGCGCGGGCGGCAGACGAGGATGATGCTGGAGGCGAGGGCGTTGGTGCCGGAGCCGATCATGCGGTTGCCGAGCTCGGTCCGCATGGGCCAGGTGCCGCTGACGGCGAACCCGGCCTCGATCACGGCGGCCAGGAATGTGTCCCAGCCGGTGCTCGCGATTCCCGGGGGCGCGGGCGCCTCGTCCGCCTCGTGCGGGCCGGAGGTCCGCGCACCCAAGTTCTCGGCCTGCTTGAACGCGTAGTAGATTGTGACCGGGAAGGCCGGGTGTGGCTGCTCGACCAATCCGCGCATCGCCTGCGTCATGCCGTCGAGGAAGAAGGTCTCCGCTTTCTCTTTGCTGCCGTGGCGATAGGGCGTGGCCACCAACTCCTCAGCCTTAGGGGTGCTGAGCGTGGCGAAGAGGGCGGGAAAGGCGGACTCCAACGAGCGCCGCAGCCAGACATAGAAGAAGTCCGATAGGTCCGCGTAGCCGATATTGTCATAGTAGGGCGGGTCTGTGGAGACGACGCGGTCAACACTTGTTGTTTGGGTTCTCGCGTCCAATTGAAGCGCACAACCACGCACGGTCCCCGCGCACACCACTCCCTTCGCAGTATAGTCGAGCGAATTCTCAAAGCTTCCCGATTTTGTTGAAAGCGGATTCACTTCGGCAAAGTCCCAAGACATTGGGATCGCTTGTCGGGCAAAGGTGTTTCGCGTCTTGGTACCCCATGTTGGACCGCCAGCGTCCCAAGTGCAGATCGTCGTCATGCGATCGGACAAGCTGCTAACGACGAACCCGAGATATACCCCCGCGGCCTCGGCATACGCCGTGGCGCTGGTTCCCCCGTCGCGGAGGGGCTTCTTGTCGTCGGGAAGGCCCGCGGCGATCGCGCCCCGCTTAAGCTTCTCCATGGCCTCGCCCACTAGGTCGGAGAACGTCGTCAACGCCACGAGCTGGCGCGGGGTGAAGAGGTCACCGTAGGCCTTCAAGCCGTAGAGCGGCGGAGAGAACCACCGTGGGTTCTCTGGCATCGCGACCTGCGGCTTCCACGTCGGCTGCGCGGTCCGCGCAACGGCTTCCATCTCCGGTGTCGGCGCGAGGTAGACGCGCCCGCGATCGCCCTCGGCCACGATGGCCATCAGCCGCGCGCCCATCCGCCCAGCGTTGGCCTCGCCATAAATGTGATCGCTGGCAATGGGCGCGTTCGACATTAGGCACTGAAAATTCGCCCCGCGCGACAGCTTGGTCCCGTTCTTCGCTCCCTCCGTATCCTTCGGCTTGCCCACCTTCACCGCGAACCGATAGCCGTCGTTCTCGATCACCGGCTCGACATACGCCTCCTTGCCGGCCTTGGTCGAGAGCATGAACGTCGAGGCGAGCGGCACGTCCACGTTGGCGAACGCGGGGTTCGGGCTCTTGACCGTGCGCGCCCACAACCACGCGATCACGGTGAGCTTCTGACCCACGTACGGCTTGAGGTCCGGGCGCTCCTTCACCATCTCGGGCGTCACTTCGATCTTCGGGTAGAGGTGGCCGATGCGCTTCTGCGCCTCGTCGCGCATCCACCTACCGTAGTACCGCACGTCCTCCGCGAGGCCCTGCGCGCCCTTCCACGACGCCAGGCTTTTTTCCTCCGCCGACTTTCCTTGCCACTCCGGGTTCACCGGCGGCCGCCCCGCGAACCTCGGCGGGATCTCGATCATCGCCTTGTTGATCAGCACGGCGACGGGGTTCAGGTCGCTGGCGTATGCCTCGAGCCCCAGCCGCTGCGCTTCCAGCGGGAGCGCTCCGCCGCCGGCGAACGGGTCGTGAAACGCCGGCAGTTTGTGCCGGTCGAACAGCTCCTTGGCGCGTGGGTGGCCGGCGTTGTCGGCGCACGCCCGCCGCCAGCTCGCCCAGAGCTCGTCCCGCGCTTTTTGCAGCACCGCCTCGTTCGTGGTGTTCTCCCACAGCACGAGCTCTTCGATGATCTTGAACAGCCGCTGCCGCTCCTGGTCGGCGAGGATGTCCTCGAGGGTCGGCTGGGGGCCCGGTTCGGGAGCGCCAAGTCCCGAGGCCTTGGCCTCTCGTGCCAGAGCAACAGCGTCGTTCCAGGCCTTCAGGCGAGCCGACAACAGGACTTCCGCCTTCCGGAGCAACTTGCGATCGCCGCGAAGCTCAGCCACATAGGTCGAAGGGTCGTCCACCATCTGGGCGAAGATCACCGCTCGCGCCGCCGCCAGCGGCCGCCGCGCCCACCACAGGTGCAGCGTGGAGGGATGCCCGTGCCGGATCGACTTCTCCCGCGCCGACGCCTTGTTGATCGCCTCCAGCGGCAGCGCCACTTCAATGAGCTTCTTGCGCATCCTCTTCCTTTCGACGCGGTCGAGCGGCCCTGGGGCCGCCCTGATCACCAAGGGCTTGGCCAAGGTCTCGCACGGTGCGGGTCCATTGACCGGCTTTGTCCAGGAGATCCACGACCCGGATCAAAGAAGCCTTGTCGTTCAGGAACGTGGCCGCATGCGCCAGGGGATTCCTCACGAACTTCTCGATCTGCTCGAGGTCGTCCCCAAACTGGCGAGGGAGGCCATAGCACCTCCTGAGAATCTGGCGCTTGTCACAGAAGTCCGTCAACTCGAGGAACAGTGAAGGTTCTTCTCGGCGTTGGAGGAGGTGGCGCTTCTTCTCCTCCAGGTTGTCGCGGCGGCCCCGACTGAGAAGGTTGAGCCACGCCGCGTCATCAGATCCAAATCGGTGCCGAATCGCCGTCGCCATCTCCATTTCGAGATGTGTCACCTGAGCGAAGATGAGCAGCCTCACAGGAAGCTTCGCTAGGTCGCTGTGGGTGATGATGCCCTCAATTGCGGTGCGCCTGACTACGAGCAAGAACTTGCATTGCAGGAGGCGCCGAATGACCTTTTCCAAAGGGGTCTCGGCGGAAGCTAGCATGTTCTCATTAAGGGGCGCCATCGCTTCCCTCACCAAGGCATCGTGAGCCCCGCTCTCTCGCTTCAGTATGCCAACTACCTTGCCCCTGTCTCTGACCGGCAGGAAGTCAAACCCTGCCCACTCAGGTTTGCCAAACACCACCCTCACATCGTCGTTCGCTAGACACGATTCGAAAGGGACAGTCGCCACATGTTGCGCCTGGAGCCCCCGCTCAAGCCCACTCAATGTCTTCGCGAAGATGTCGTCGTGCAGAATGCGGGCAGATTGCGCCGTTCCAGTCGGAAGGATTCGGCCTCGCCCGCCGCCATCCGGTGCGGCCTTCGTCAAAAAGGGCATCCTGGTTCTTGTCATCTGGAATTCCCGTTGACCGATTCCAGGTCCGCGGCGGCCGTCGCACCGGTCACCCGCTGGATCTCCTGCCACAGGCGTTCCTGCCGCCAATTGAGGAATGCCTCGTAGTCGTCGCAGAGGAGCGGCGACTCCGGGGCCGTTGGCAAGCCTTGGGAGCCGAGGATAGCGTCGAATGGGAAGCCGGGCGTGTTGCGGAGTTCCACCAAGTAGGCCGACGGCGCGCGGTCGCTGATCATTTCGTTGGTGGTGCGGTCGATGAGGGTGCGGTTGAGGACGCAATCTCTTCGTCGAGCTGGCGTGACCCCGATTCGCTCCAGGTAGGCCGCCGGGAAGATGTGGTGATCATCGATCCCCTCCTCGGCCATCAGCTTGCCGGTGATCACGGCTTGGGTATGGAAATCACGCGCTCCCGTTCCAGTGCCCAGCATCATGCACACGGCGCCGCGGTAGATCGACCGTTGGCGCGGCGTGATGTCCCGGAGTGCTCTGGGATCGAAGCGGAACGCCCCGACCACCTCGGGCGGTTCCCCCTGGTCGAGAAGCCAGGGCACCAGCTCGCCAACGTCCTTGGCCGACTTGCTGTTCGGTGCACTCTCGTAGGCCTGACTGAACACCGCGCACCAGAACCACCGCTTCAACTTCTCGCGTCGGGCACCCGCCTCGGCCGTCTTCGAGTCTCCGGCTTTCGCCAGGGTGGCGGCCATCGGAGCCAACATGGTCTGATACGGCAGCCACTTTGGCAACATCACCTTGCAGTCGTCGCGGAGGATCTCGAGGCCAGTCGCGAGTCCTTGCGCCGCCCGTTCCCACCAGGTCCGTATGTCGTCGGCTGTGAGGTTCAGGACGTCGCCCCGCTTGCATGAGGGCGCCGGACGGCAGGCGAGTGAAATGGCTTGCAGGACGTAGTACGGATCGACCTCGAACGCTTCGATCGCCGGATGCGCGGCCCGTGCGCTGTCCCACAGGGTGCGCAGCCTGATGTTCTCTGGCCAGAAGCGAGCGGTGAGCAACTCGAATACGCTGAGCTTCACCCCGGTGCGATTGAGCGTCTCGAAGATGGTGCAGAGAGCATCCGCCTCAGTGCTGTCGGAGAGCGTGACAACAGGAAAGTGGTAGTCGTCGATGGATTGGATCCACCGTTCCTCTACGGCAACCAGAGCGTCCTCGAGCGCAATGCGTTCCTGATCCGAGAGCTGGCGGGCGACCTTGCGACTCCAGTTGCCGAAGCCACCGGCGCCGCCCTTGAGGACCGAGAGCGGCAACAACAGCTCCCGGGCCTGATGGGCAAAATCCTCGCGGGCCTTGGCCCACTTCGTAGCGGCGCGGACATGGAGGATGGCCTCCTCGAAGTCGGCGCCGTCAATCAACTTCCGCACATCTAGGTAGTACCGATGTTCGCCGACCCCGTAGAACGCCTGGTAGAGGGAGGTCAGTCGCTGCTGGCCATCGAGGACAAGAAACGTATGCTTGTGGTCACCTAGCGCCGGAGCGCCCTCGAACTCGCGCGCGGCAAAGAGACGCTTCGCATCCCGAACACGCAAGATGCTGCCGGCCGGATAGTTGTTCGCGATCGAGACAATCAACTCCTGCGTCGCGCCCGGCTCCCACACGAAGTCCCGCTGGAAGTCCGGCAGGACCGCCGTGCAGTTGTGAACCTCCGCCAGGAGGTCCTTGAGGGCCCGAGGATTGGTGTCTTCAAAAAGGCTCATGTGTTGCTCCTGTACTGGGGGACGAACTTGGAAGACCTTGGCCGGGAATCGAATCGATGTCGTTGACCGGAACGTTCGTTCCGACCAACATCCTCTGGGCGCCCCCATGCTGACTCATTTGTGAACCAGCCGATAGGTTGCCGGGTAAAGCGTCAGGCTCTTTGCATCGACCATTTCCTGGAGCCTGCGGCCTGAAACCTCGATCGGTTCACCGTTCCGGGCCGAAAGCACCAGGGAGTGGGTGCCTGGGAAGTCCGTGCAGAGCTTCCACACCTCGGCGGGGAGTTCGAGCGGCTCGCTCTCGAGGCAGTGGTCCTTGACCCAGTAGCGACCGATGACATCGCCCGCTGCGGAGCAGCGCTCCCATGGGAACGTACTGCCCACGACCTTGCCGATCCAGCTGCCATCAGGGTGACGGAACCGATCCGAGCCGTTCGGTGAATAGCCAACAACGCGAGCAAAGCGCTCGATCAGGCTCGGGCCCGTGATCCTGGGCGGGCGGTGTCCCGGCTGCGTAACGATCGGCGTTGCCGGATCCTCGGGCTCTCCTTCGGCATCTCCCGCAAGGCCCTCCGTACGGTCAGGGAGAGGTGAGGATGGGCGGTCCTCCTCGATCGCGACAGGTGGGGCCTCGGGCCCAGACTCGGAAAGACCGGGAGATGCTGTGTTGGGCAACTCCATTGGTACCTCGCTGGCGGGTATGCGTGCCGTCCGGCTCTTCTCCACCGTGTCGAGGCGAAAATTCTCCTCCAAGTACTCGAGGACGAAATCGGGTGAGTGTTCGTAGCAGAACATCACGGCATCAAGAACCTCAGGGCGGTCGAAGCACCGACCGAGCTCAGCGGCGACTGCTTTGCCAACTCGCGCCGACGAGCAGTCCGCCACCCAAAGGTCAGTGCCAACCCACAACACTTTCGCACTCCGCGCGATGCCTGCCGGCTCACCGTCCAAGTACGGTACGGTTGCGAGGTCAGACGCGACGACCCAGGAGGTCTCGGCCAGTCGAGCCGCCAGGGCGCGAACGCGCCCGGTTTCTGCCTCATCGTCAAGGATCACGCGCTGCAAGTGTTGGCCCAGCGTGGCAAGCCACGGCTTGCTCTCAGGTTCCCGCGCATCGCCTGGCTTTCCTTGAAGCCGATCCTCCAACCGTTGCGCGAGGGGAACGAGCTCTGTAAAGGGGTGGCGCTGGATGACCTCAACAGGCAGCTTCTGGAGATCCGCAGTCCGCCGCTTAACCCCTTGAAACAGGTGTTTCCACGGGATGAGAGACTGCATGGCGAGCGAATACTCCAGGCTCGCGACGGGAACCCACTCGCCTTCGAGGTTCAGCCAGTGGCCGCACGCCGCCCAAACCCGCTCCGGGTAGCGCGCCAACAGGGCGCGTGCCCGCCGCAGCTCGTCAGAAGAAAGCGCAGCACCCGACGTAAGCGCCCCAAGCCAGTCAATAGCCCGATCGGCCGTGGGTCGGTCTGCAACGCCGACTTTTGTCCACAGCGTCAGGTGCGCCGCAGCCGGGTGCACGAGCGCCGCGCCCGGCGCATCGTCGTCGTCGGCATGCAGAAAGACCTCGTTGGCCCTTACCCAGTCTAGGCTGGACGAGAGGATGATCCTCTCTTCAAGGAATTCCTTCCGGACCTGCCCCACCTGCTCGGTCGTGCCCTGGCTGATCAGTTGATCCAGGCGGCCGTACCACTTCATCACCTCGTCGACGGGTGCGCCTGGGGCCTTCGAGAGCGCATTGAGTCTGAGAAGAAGCTGTTCGGGGCCAGTGGGGGTGTCTCTTACACCAAGGGCGATAAGGAGCGCGCGGTTTGTTTCAGTGTCGTTTTCGCCCCGAACAAACGGTTCGACGTCAAGGAGTGCTTCGGTTGCCGGGCCCCGCCGCAGGAGTTCGATAGGCTCGTGGCACCGGCCCCATGTATCCTCGAGACAGGGCAGATGCCCAAGTTTTTGCAGCCAAGTGGGCATTAAGGGCTCTGCCGTAATGGGACGCCACCGATTCGTAGTGGCTACATGATACGCACGGGCGGTCATCGCGCCGGACCAGAATTCCTTCCCTTCGCGAAGGATACGCCCCACCAGGTGCGCCCAGAACCCGGGTTGTTCGGCCGCCAGGGCGTGCCAGTGTTGCCAGAAGGAGTCTCGGAAGTCCCAGTCCACAAGAACAAAGCTTTGTGTCGAATAGGGGAATTCGAGATCGCCTTGAAGGCCATGTTCCTCCACCGCCGCGCGGATCGCTGCCTTCCCGCAGCATTGAGTCTCGCGTTGCTCAAGCGGCGGAAACGTGAGTATGCGGCTCCGGCCCGACTGAACCCACCTGATCCACTCCTCGCGCGAGCAGGAATGAAACGACCCCCAGTACGCCTCGTCGAGCGTGTGGGCTGCGTACCAATCGGCCGGGACCCACGCTTCCAAGTGGCAGCCTTCATCGGCAAGAATGACTGCACTTGCTGGGGTCCGAATCCTGTTGCGAGTCACGAACTGGAAGTTCTCGGTCACCTGGGCGTTGAGCTTCGCTGCGATCTGAGCAAGTTGAACGCACTGACTCACGGCCCAGCTTTGCTGGCCGTAGAACTTGCCAGCTACCCGCTCAAGAACCCGGCTTGCGTCTCCAGGCTCCTGAAGGCCTAGGTTCTCGAGGATCTTGTAAGCGACCCCCACCTGCTCGCCGAGGTTCGAGGCGTTGTCCTCCTCGGCCGCCCGTCGTTGCTCCGCCAGGAAGCGCAACCAGTTTTGGTTCAACACCAATAGATGGGTGGCGAGAAAGGCCCAGTCCTCGTCGGACTGAAGGAGCTTCTTCTCGCCTAAACGGACCACGTCCTTCGCGCAGTACAAGACTTCCTGTCCCTGGACCGGAAGGATGCTGAGGTCTGTGTAATTGGCCCGGTAGTAGTAGGCCGTCATTTCGGTGGCCACGTATGACCAGAGCGTCAGGAGCTGGCGCCAACTGTGCGGCTTTGGCAGCCGGCGCCACCGCAAGGAATCCAGTACCGATGCCTTCGGGAGTTCCTCGACGCAGCCCCATTTGACCAATATCTTCCGGGCAGCAAGGGCGACGTCCGACGCCAGTACTGGCATCTCCTTCGTCAGGTAGCTCTCGACCTGGCTCGCAGACCACACCCGCAGAACCTCCGGGGGTACCGCGATGCAGCCCTTCGGCCCAACTAGGTTCCCCGCTGCAGTCAGCAGGAAGTTCTCCTTCTCTAGCAGCGACCTGGCCGCCACCCCAACGAGGGTGGCGCATTCGCCTCCAAGCGATGCGTCGTTGCCGTCCACGCCCGGCAGCAGTTGATAGGCTCGTGCCCGTTCCTCCAATGGCCCTTTGGAGCGCAGCCAGGCGAGGGTCGTCTTCGCCGCAAGGTGGCCGATCCGCTCAAGCAGCCAGCGGTTTGTGGGCGACGTCGAAGGGTCCTTGATTTTGAGGCGGGCTGGGTCTTGCAGAAACGGCGCGTTGCAGGCAAAGGGGAGCTTGGTCGTGACTTCGGTGGGGAGGATCACAAACAAGCGACCGGCAAGCCCCAAGACGATTTCGACCCGGCATGGCGGGAAACCTACTTGATCGTCAGCCTTGACCTGCCGGGTGGCACGGATCTCCTCGGCCGCTTCCTCAGGAAAGTCCTCCGGGTCAGAGCGGATCAGGAGGAAGCCCTGATCCTCGGCCGGAGCTAGGGCGAACCACTCCGAGTTGCGGACGGGGCCCACCCCCTTTGAGACCCACCGAAGTTCGCGGTCATTGATTCGAAGGCTACGAATGCTCGGGAAGAAGAGGAGTGAAGCCGGGCTCTTGAACCAATCTTCCAGGTTGCTCGTAAGGTCAGCCCAGACCTGCGCATCGGGTAGCGACACGCGGATCTCCGTGCGGCCTGGCGCGGCGTGGTTCTCGTCGCACCACACGGGCTCCGTAAAGCGCTGTCTGTGAAACGCAGTCGAGAGGGTTGGCGTCACCAGGCGAACCGTGCTGCCCAAGCTGAACGTGCTCTTGAAGCCTATACCTCGGAAGCCGATCGTGTGCAGGCTCCGCTTGTTCGAGTACCCGAACCGGCATAGGGATCGGAAGTGTTCCTCGGTGAAGTCCGCCCCATTGTGGGAGAAGACAAACTCCCCTTCGCTCAAAGTCACAGCCGCCTGCGTCGCGCCGGCGTCGTCGGCATTCTGCAGTAGCTCAGAAACGACGTGGCGTGGACTCTGGACT
>JAKALX010000421.1 GCA_021823905.1 Chloroflexota bacterium
GCCACGCTTCCCCGTGGATCGAGCGCCACGGCTCGCCGCGCGCCGCGAGGCGACGCGGCCGAGCCCGTGGGGGTCTGACAGGCCTGTCCGGATCCGGGGCCTGGCCGAGGCGAAGAGGTAAGGTCACTGGCTCCTCCGATGCGGGACATCGCTGTCGGTCGTCGCCGCCTGGGGCTGCGCTTCGGGTTCGAGAAGGTGACGCGCACGCGCCTGTGCCAGTGCCTCGCCACGGGTTCGCGCACCGAGATGCCGGTACAGCCGTGAGACCGCCACTTTGACGCTCTCCGGGCTGCTGCTTGTCTCGTTCGCGATCTGCTTGTACGTGAGACCCTGTGAGAGACGGCGCAATACCTCTCGGTCTTCGGGGTCGAGAGTCGAGAAGGGCCGGACGCCCTCGTCGGCTTCGCCTGCAATAAGGCGAGTCCCGAAGACGAGGCTCGGCACGAGGGCGAGCGTCGCCACGTCGTCCACAACGTCGCCCATTCTGTCCAGCCGGCCATCGACCACTACTGCTGCTACATAGACCCAGACGGCGGCAGCGACGAGAAGCGCCAGGGTCCTACGTTGGAGCTGCAGGGCCGGAGTTAGTAGTGCGGCCGTCATGTATAGAACGAACGACGAACCCGCCCCGCCGGTCAGGGCTACGCACAGCCCAGCGATCACCAGGTCGAGGAGCAGGAGCGGGGTGGACCAATCGAACACGTTCGGCCTAAGAGAGGCGACGCTGAATGTGACCGACATGGCTGTGGCGCCGATGGCCCCGACAGCCGACAGCGGCGACATTGGCGTGTTTGCGAGTAGCACGCCCAGCAGCGCGCCGGTCAGAGCCGCCCATCGATACCCGACGAGGACAGCAGTCTGGCCGATGGGCATGTGAGGTCCATTCATGTCGGCAGCCAGCCTCGCATCCTCTGAGTAGGCGCGCTGAGGGAAACAGGAGCGCCGAGGTGCCCTTGTCTTACCCGCGTCCTACCCCTTTCCGACCCGCCAGCTCTGGTCAGGTCGACCGAAACTCTACCGCGGTCCCGTTACGGACGTCCGTGACGGGGAACGCAACCACGGGAGGAAAGGATGAGGAAAGTCGTCACAGTGGTCGTCGCATTCGTCGCGGCAGCCGCCCTTTGGGGGCCGTTCTCCGAGCCCGGCGTGATCTCGATCGCGCATGCCGGAGGAATCGGCGGCGCGATTGTGGACCGCCTCCGGGCATCAGCCGCTACCGGAGACGTGGAGGCTCGCGAGGCCCTGGATGACCTGCGGCGCTTCCTCGTCCAGCACGGTCTCGACGCCTCGGTCTTGGACGTGCCCAGCCCGGTCGACGGTCGAGCAGCGATCGGCCGACTACAACTGACCGCGCATGGACTCGCGCCGTTCTGGATCGACGTAACCCCCGCGGCGGACCTCGACAGCGAGTCCAGTCTCTCAGCCTACGTCACCGAGCGCCGGGCCGCAGCGAAGGTCCTCTCGGAGTCGGGCACGCGAGTCTCGGGTCGACTCGCGTTCGCAGGTTTCGTGGACGTGGACCGGCTTCTTGCCCTGCGTGACGCTCTCGGTCTGATCGTCCAGGACGCAGATGTCGATGTATGGCTCGACGGTGGTTGGGTCGGTCGTGCCGGCTATGGTCCGGACGCCGCCGAGTTCTGGGCGCAGCCCGGGCAGGATGTCCAGAAGGCTCTACGGTCGATGATCGCCACCGCGCATACAGGCGAGCCACTCGCGATGAGAATCTCTGACGTGCGGCTCACCGTCCACGGCGCCACCATTGACGTTCCGGATTCCGCAGTCGACCAGCTGTTGGCGATGCGCGACATCCTATTATTCGACCCGTACACAGACTTGCTTGCCTCGTACGCGACTGCTGCTGCGCATGTCCGCGTCGTGGGTCCCGTGGACGTGTTCAACGCATGGGTCAAGAGTCAGACGCGCGCCGGAGAGCCGTATCCGTTCATCCCGGCTGCCGGTCTCACGACGAAAGGGGCAGAGCGATGACGCGACATCGAGGCGGAGCCCTGCTTCTCGCGTTGGCTCTCCTCGCCACGGTGGTGCCGTCTGCGCAGGCCACCGACGTGACCTGCACGGTGAACAACGGGGCTTGGAACGGCTCTGACTCGGCGTCAGGAAGCGGCTACCCAGGCAACGACAACCCGGACGGCCTCACGGGCAGCTATTCGGTTGACAACAGATGGCACGACTCGAATGAGTATGAGTGGTGCGAACCATCGCACGACTGGTTCAAGGAGACTTACCTGCGCTGGAGCAGTACAGCAGTCTCGAAGTTGGTGAACGAGCGCTCGACCCATACGATCCAGGTCGAGCAGCAGGTCTACCCCGAGACGTCGTACAACTACACGGGAGGTCACGACTCTGATCTCCCGTACAACAGCATCTACGTGGCCGACATCTTTCAGCAGGCATGGCAACACTTTGAGGAAGTCAGCTTCGTCGTAAACGATCCCGGGACCATCGCGGCGAACGTGAACTACCACTGCTACTTGCAGTGGGATCAGGAGGCCGAGAATACGACGAACAACACCAGTCCCGTGCTGGACCACGTGATGGTCCAGATTGAGTACGGCGACAAGAACCTGAACGTCCAGAACTACGACCAGATCGGCAGCTCGTCGAAGAAGATCCCCGGCAACGCATGATCAAGACGGTGGCGGCCGCCCTTCTTCTCGTGGTCGTCTTCAGTGCGGCCGAGATCGTGTCGACGACTGCCATGGCAGTGGCGGCCGCCGCCGACGCCCGGGAGCCGCCTGAAGCGACCGGTCTCGCGGACGCGATCCGCTCCGAATTCTGGAGTGCGATCGACGTCCCGATTCCGCCGATCCGGACTGCCGTGCGCAGCTTTGAGAGCTACCCGAAACGGTCCTTCATCGTTGACGTGGAGGTCTTTGACTTCCTCTTCGGGCCCGTGCCTCGACGCGCACTGGCCTTGGCGCCCTGCTGGGGTGCCGACCACGGGTTTTCGGGGGGCTGGGTCGACACCGCCGCAGCTGAGGCTCAGCTCCGCTCAGACTTCGCGGATGCCCTGGTCCAGTGTCCAAGCGATGCTCAATGATCACTCAGGAACCTCCTCCAGCTGATCGCAGCTCCGGCGATCATGATCACGCCCCAGATGACATATCCGGCAAACGCGATCGTTCGGCTGATCGCTGTGTCCTCCTGACTGTGGGACAGGAGCAGACCAAGCACGGAGACGAACTCCAGGCCGACCACGAAGCCGACAAGCGCGGAGACGACGAGTCCCGCCACGAAGGCGATGGTCCGCAGGTGACGCGAGTTCACGGCGATATCATCGCCCTCTACCAAGGGCGCGATGGTCCGGCCCCTAGCGCACCACCACGTTGACCAGCCGCCCGGGCACGTGCACGACCCGTGTCGGTTGCTTGCCGTGGAGCGCGGCGCGGACCCGCTCACGCGCCAGCACGACCGCCTCGATCTCGGCGGCTGACGCGCCGGCCGGCACGAGCACCCGGTCGCGCAGCTTGCCGTTGATCTGGACGGGCAGCTCGATCAGCTCGTCCACGGTGAGCGCCGGGTCGTAGGCCGGCCACGCTTCCCCGTGGATCGAGCGCCACGGCTCGCCG
>JAKALX010000029.1 GCA_021823905.1 Chloroflexota bacterium
CGCCCGTCCTTCGCCACGGTGATTGCGTTCGACTTCACGTGCTTCACGCAGCGCCAGGCGAACTTCGCGTCCGCGAGCTCCTGGGCGGTTGGCTCCCGGTTCGTGACGAGCTTGAAGTCGATCTCCTCGGGCGTCCGCTCGTCCATGTCCTGGACCAGCCAGGCGCCGCCCACCTGCCGGTACGACCGCCCACCCTTCTGCCGCGGCTGCGCTTCCAGGATACGGAGGTCCTTGGACTTTCCTTTGAGCACGGTCATCCCCTCCGGGGTGTACTCCGGCGCCACCACGATCTCGTAGAACATTCGCGTCTCGCCGTCATTCGGGTTGCGAAACTCCCGCAGCTCCCGCGCAAGCGCCTCGTCGACCGGCCGGTTGAACGCCACGATCCCCCCGAACGCGCTCGTGGCGTCCGCTTTCACCGCCAGCCGGTATGCCTCCAGCAGATCCTGCCGGCTCGCCACGCCGCACGGGTTCGTGTGCTTCACGATAACGCAGGTCGGCTCCGCGAAGTCGTTGACCGCGTTCCAGGCCGCGTCCGCGTCGAGGTAGTTGTTGTACGACATCTCCTTGCCGTGGTGCTGCAGCGCCGTTGCGATGCCGCCCCTTCCGTGCTCCCGAAGAGACATGTCCAGGTAGAAAGCCGCCGACTGGTGCGGGTTCTCGCCGTAACGCAGCTCCTGCGACGCCTTCAGCGGGATCGTGAGCGCTGGCGGGAACGCCCCGTCGCCCTTCTGGCCCCAGAGCCACTCGGCCACCGCGCTGTCGTAGCCGGCAACGTGTTGGAACGCCTTCCAGGCCAGCTCCCGCCGGGTCTTTTCGTCGACGCCGCCCGAACGCAGCGCGGCGAGAATCGGCTCGTAGTCCGCGGGGTCGACGACCACGATCACGTCGCGATGGTTCTTCGCCGCCGCCCGCAGCATTGTCGGCCCGCCAATGTCGATGTTCTCGACGCCCTCTTCGAACGGCGCCCCGCCCGGTTTCGTGACCGTCGCGTAGAACGGATAAAGGTTGCAGGCGATCAGGTCGATCGGCTCGATCTGGTGCGCCTGCAGTGCCTCCATGTGCGCCGGCAGGTCCCGCCGCGCGAGGATCCCGCCGTGGACCGCCGGGTGGAGCGTCTTCACACGGCCGTCGAGCATCTCCGGGAATCCTGTCAGATCCTCGACCTTTCCGACCGGGACCCCCGCTTGCTGGATCGTGTTGAACGTCCCACCCGTCGAGGAGATGTCCCAGCCAAGTTCAACGAGGCCGCGGGCGAAGCTGTCGATGCTCGTCTTGTCGTAGACGCCGAGGAGTGCGCGCATGGTCCTGTCCTTTCGCTGCGGGATCGAAAAAGGCCCCGGCGCGGGATGTGCGGCGAGACCTTCGGCCCAGGCGAGCGGCCATGCTGTTGTCGGAATCAGGGCTCCCCCGCGGTGCTCCGCGTTCGCCAGTCGCCCGTCACCGCCTATTGTCGATTGCCGATTGCAGATTGTCGATTCCAGGCCCGCGAACCCGGTACGTGGGACCCATGCTCGATGGCTGGGTCTGGCGCCGCCGACCCCGATCGAGGATCTCGACCGCGGTCTCTCTGTCCAGCCCTCGTGCGCCCGGTCCAGCTCAACCTCGCTGATGACGTCACCGGAGAGCGCGCTCTCCGTCAGCGGTTTGACACCCGATCACCCCCGGCCCACCATGCATGAAGGTCTCAGCCGTATGGTCTTCATTTCGCGACTGGCCGCTGGCTGCTTCATCCTCGCCCTGCCGGTCTTTCTCATCACCACGAACGTCCGTTTCCTGGCCAGCGATACCGGCTTCTATCGCCATGGCTTCCGCGAGTACCACGCCGACCGCGTGACCGGCATCTCGATGACCGACCTCGACCGCGCCGCTGACGAAATCGTCAACTACTTTGAGGATGACTCGACCACCCTCCGCGTCATCGTCAGCCAGGACGGCCAGGAGACGTCCCTCTTCAACGCCCGCGAGACCGAGCACATGAAGGACGTCAAGGCCCTCATCCGCTTCGTCTATCGTGCCAACGAGGTCTCGCTCGCAGTCGTAATCACCTATGTCGCCTGCGTTTTCCTCTGGGCCCGCGAGCGCTCGCTCCGCACCCTCGCGATCCAGGCGATTGCCGGCGTCGGCCTCGGCTTCGGCTTCGTTGCGGTCATCGGCGTGTTCGCGCTCACGGGCTTCGACGCCGCCTGGACCCGCTTCCACGAGATCGTCTTCAACAACAACCTCTGGATTCTCAATCCGGCCACGGACCACCTGATCCAGATGTTCCCCGAGGGATTCTGGCGGGAGTCCACCATCATCGTCGGCGCCCTGACCCTCGTGGAGGCCGGAGCGATCGTCGCCGTCTCCCTGGCTTACCTCATCGCCTCCCGCCCCAGGCGCATTCCAGAATCGCGGCCCGAGCGATCGCCGGCCGCCGCAACGGTGATCCCGCCGGCCGATTAGCCGCCGTTGTCCGCTTCGAGCCGACGCCGCGACCGTTTCGGTGCGCCCGGCCGCCGTGCGTTCTGCTCCTCATTCCAAAACGGGCTCCTGCATAGCTTTTGGGCGATACAAGCCGCGCCACGAATTACAGTGCCGCAAAACCCGGCAATTTTTGCTTGACACATGCGTCCTAAACACCAACGATGCCTGTGGCGGCTCAGGCCGCGCGCCTAATCCGCTTTGGCGGGACGGGGGAACCAGTTTTCGGGGCGAATCCGCAAGGGTCTGAATCCCCGGCAGGGATCAGGTGACGGCGGAGCGGCTATCTCCGGTCGTAGCCCGGCAGCTAACCTCGGCGGCGTAGGAAGTTCCTCATTCGAGGCGACTTCTCAATGGCCATCCATACTGGCCGGCTCACTCGTTCTCCTCTCGATCACTCCGGCGCTGTTTCCATTCCATCGCTCACCGCGTCCAGCCACTTCCGCGAGCGGCTCTGGAACGCTCTTCCCCTCACCCTTTCCCTTGCCCTCGTCTCTTCGATCTTCTGGGCGCCCTATTTTGCGCCCTGGGCTCTCGCCGTCGGGATCGTGGCCTTCTTCGTCTACTGGCTCATACGTTCCTATGCCGTGGCCGTCTCCTGCGTCGTTGGCCTTCGCCGCATCCGCACGTGGGAACGAACCAACTGGGTGGCGAAGTATTGCGCCTGGCTCCCTGGCCACCCGGACGCGCGCGAATGGGCGTGGCCGCGCCATATGGTCATCATCCCGAACTACAAGGAGAGCGACGAAGGCCTCGCCCGGACGCTCGACACGCTCGCCAACCAGGCCAACGCCCGCCAGCTCGTTGTCGTCATGGCGATGGAGGCCCGCGAGGACGGCTCCCGCGCCAAGGCCGCCCGTCTCGTCATGCGCTATGGCAACCGCTTCGCCGACATGTTCGCCACCTTCCACCCCTACGGCCTGCCCGGCGAAACGCCCGGCAAGGGCTCGAACGAGGCCTGGGCGGCCCGCGAGGCCTACATTCGCCTGATCGAGAACGCGGGCGACGACCTCGGCCGCTATACCGTGACAAGCTGCGACGCCGACGCCGTCTTCCACCCGCACCACTTTGAGGCCCTGAACTACCTCTTCCTCACCGGCAGCGACCCCTACCGCACCTTCTGGCAGCCCACGATCTTCAACTCCAACAACATCTGGGACATCCCCGCTCCCCTCCGGATCCCCGACGGCCTCTCCGGCATCAACCGCCTTTCCAACCTGGTCATGCCCGGGTCCGTCAAGTTCCCAACCTCCTGCTACTCCGTCAGTTGGAAGATGCTCCACGAGATCGACTACTGGGACGAAGAGGTCATCCCCGAGGACTGGCACGTTTACATGAAGTCCTGCTTCACCCTCGGCGACCGCGTTCACGTCGAGGCGCTCTTCCTCCCGCTCGGAAACGACTGCGTCCTTACCGACGGCTACTTCAAGACGCTCAGAGCTCACTACTTCCAGAGCGTCCGGCACGCCTGGGGTGCGAGCGACATCCCCTACGCCTGGCGTGCGAGCTTCAGCGGCGCCTCTCCGCTCAGCGCGCGCCGGAAGGTGGCCGTCTCGGGCGCGGTCACCAAGGTTCATGCCCTCTGGATGGCCCAGTGGTACCTCATCACCCTCGGCAACATGTTGCCCATGTTGCTCACCTCATACGCGGGCGGCCGCATGCCGCACTGGTGGTATGGGCGCGTTGTCAGCCTTCCCGGCCCGACCTGGCACCTCTCGGAAATGGCGCGCGGCGACTTTTCGAATCCGATGGGCGGGATGATCAACGTCAACCTCGCCGGCGCGATCATTTACTTCTGCCTCTTCCCGTTGATCGCCATGATCGTCATCGAATCCAAGACGCGGCCCTCCCGCCCGGCGCATGTCTCGCGGCTGGCGGCCATCGGCCAGTTCTTCATGTGGCCCCTCATGGCCGTCATCACCTTCATCTTCGCCAGCCTCCCCGCACTGCACGCCCAGTTGAAGCTCGCCAGGGGCGCGGGCCTGATCTATCGCGTCGCCGAGAAGGGGAGCCGCCGCGCCGCTGCGCCGGCGCATGTGCACCCCGCTCCCGAATCGCTTGCCGAGCCCGCTGGCGCCGTCGGAGGCGGCCAGTAACCGCACCGCCGGCGTAAGATGCCCCTGCCCGCATCCGGGTGGGGGATCCACATGGCACGACGCAGCTTCTGGGGCTGGGGCCTCGAATCCGACGAGCCCTCGCAGGCCGATCGCGAAGCCGCGGCCGCGAACCTTTCGCGCCGCTACGGCCGCCAGTTCACCGCGGCCCCGGCGCCTTCGCTCGATCAACTCCAACTACGCTCGCCACGGATTCAGCCTCCGCCGGCCCTCGCCTCGTTCTGCTCGACCGAGGTCTATGACCGCGCCGCCAACGCCTACGGTAAGAGCTTCCGCGACGTCCTCCGTGCGTTTGCGGGCGATTTCCCGAACCCGCCCGACGTCGTCGCCTACCCGAGTGACGAGGCCGGCGTTGTCGCCATCCTCGACTGGGCCTCCTCGGCGAACGCGGTCGCTGTCCCCTACGGTGGCGGATCGTCGGTTGTCGGCGGCGTCGAGCCGCCCGGCGGCGACCGGCCGGTCGTCACAATCGATCTGGCGCACCTCGACCGCGTCCTCGAGGTCGACCCGGTGTCCCGCGCCGCGCGCGTCCAGGGCGGCGTGCTCGGTCCGGCGCTCGAAGACCAGCTCCGCCCCCACGGATTCACCCTTCGCCATTTCCCCCAGAGTTTCGAGTACTCCACCCTCGGCGGCTGGATCGCCACGCGCTCCGGTGGCCACTACGCCACGAACCACACCCACATCGACGACTTCGTCGAGTCCATTCGAACGGTCACGCCCCGCGGCGTAATCGAATCCCGACGGCTACCCGGCAGCGGCGCCGGCCCCAGCCCCGATCGCCTGATCATCGGCAGCGAGGGCATCCTCGGCGTCATCACCGAAGCCTGGATGCGCATCCAGGCGCGCCCCCGCTTCCGGGCTTCCGCCGGCATCACCTTCGATTCCTGGAAGTCGGGCTACGAGGCCGCCCGGCAGGTTGTCCAGGCGAAGCTCTGGCCCGCGAACTGCCGCCTTCTCGACCCCGTCGAGGCTGGCTCTGCCGCGGGCCTCAAGGGTGACGAAGCTCTCCTCATCGTTGCCTTCGAATCAGCCGAAGTCCCGCAGGAGCCGCTCATCCGCCAGGCCGTGCGCATCGCTCGCGAGGCCGGCGGCCGCATTGACGACGGCGCGGTCCTTGTCGCCGATAGCCCTGGCGAAGGCGACGGCGTCGGCCGCCAGGGAGCCGTCGGCGCCTGGCGCAACTCCTTCATTCGCGCCCCCTACGGCCGGAACCTGACCGCCGGCACCGGCATGGTCGGCGACACCTTCGAAACCGCGATCACCTGGGATCGCTGGCCCGACTTCGACGCGAACGTGCGCGCGGCAGTCACCGCCGCCCTGAATGACGCCGCCGGCGGGGGTTCGCTGAGCTGCCGCTTCACCCACGTTTACACCGATGGCCCGGCGCCTTACTACAGCTTCCAGGCTCCCGGCAAACCTGGAGGCGAGCTGGAGATCTGGTCCGCGATCAAGCAAGCCGCCTCAAACGCCGTTATCGCGAACGGCGGCACGATCACGCACCATCACGCCGTCGGGCGTGACCACCGCCCCTGGTACGACCAGCAGCGCCCGCCGCTCTTCGCCGAGGCCCTCCGTGCCGCCAAGAAGACCCTTGACCCGAACGGCATCCTCAATCCTGGAGTCCTCATCGACCCGTAGCGGTCAATGTTCCTGACATGCAAAGAGTCCGGCTAGAACTTGCTCCAGCCGGACTCCTTGCATGACCTGCGCGAAGACTACAGGTGATCGTGTTCGATCCGGTCCCGCGGGTACGGCTCATCAACGATGCGCGTCTCCCTGTGGTGCCACGGAACGAACGAACTCCAGAAAAGCAGCGACATGAGCAGACCGATGATGCCGACGACCATCAGGATCCCGCCGACGGTGTTGAGATCCACACCCGTGGCGTGGTAGTCGACGGCCCAGGCCAGAATTGCGCCGATGGCGATCAGGACAAGGCTCACTCCGATTCCCATGGCTTGACTCCTTTCGCGGGGCGCGTTCACCCCGCTGTGCTTCCACCATAGGATCGGCGGGGAAGCCCTGGCCAGTCTTTCGAGGGCCTTGTTAGCACCCTGCAACGCGGCGTCGCCGGCTCGGACACGGCTGTGCAAGAACGCGTGCTGACCGCCACCCGGGGCGGCCACGCGCGAGACTTCCGGGGGCGGCCTACTTCCCAGTCCAGTTCGGCGTGCGCTTTTCCGCGAACGCCCGCGGGCCTTCCACCGAGTCTTCGCTGCGCCGCCGCCGCATCTCCCACTCGTACTCAGTCGCGCCCGCTTCTTCGAGCGGCATCCGCAGCCCCTGCATCGCGGCCTGCTTCGTCGCCCGCACCGAAAGCGGCGCGCAGCGCAGGATGTCGTTCACCATGGCGTCCACGGCCGTATCAAGCTGCGCCATCGGCACAACCTCGGTCGCCAGCCCGAGCTCGTAGGCTCTGCGTGCGCTCATGTGCCGGCCCGTCAGCATGTGTCCCATCGCAGCCTTCAGCGGAATATGGCGCGGCAGCCGGTGCACGCCCATCGCTCCCGCGATCAGTCCCCGCCGTGGCTCCGGCAGGCCCAGCTCCGCGTGCTCCGCCGCGATGATGATGTCGCAGGCCAGCGCCATCTCCAGGCCGCCCCCGAGCGCGAACCCGTTTACCCGCGCGATGATTGGCTTGAACAGGTCGTAGCGCGAGGTCAAACCGCCAAAGCCGCCCGATGGCATCGACAGGTCTGGCCGCTGCTCACGCGTGAGCCGTGACATCTCGGCCGTGTATTTCAGGTCGTTCCCCGCGCTGAACGCCTTCTCCCCCTCGCCGGTCAGCACGCCGACCCAGAGGTTGTCGTCCGCCGCGAAGTCGTCCCATACGCTCCCGAGCTCGCGGTTACCGGGCGCGTGTAGCGCGTTCATGACCTCCGGCCGCGTGATCGTCACGTAGGCCACGTGCCCTCGCTTCTCGTACCGGCAGAACTCCATGCGAACGTCTCCTGTTGCCCCTACCGGGCGTCTCAATGCCCGCGATTCTACGCTACCGCGGGGATTGCGCTCGGGTGGCCCCGGCTCCTTGGTTCCTCGCTGCTAGACTGCTCATATGTCGTCCCCCGACCCTCTGGCCGAACGCCTCGCGCGCGTCGTCGGCCCCGCTCACGTCCTCCTCGATTCCGATCTCCGGGCCAGCTACGAGACCGACTGGACCCGCCGCTACCATGGGAATTCCCGCTTCGTCGTTCGCCCGGCGGATACGGCTGAGGTAGCCGAGGTGATGCGCCTCTGCGCCGAAGCCGGAGCCCCGGTCGTCCCCCAGGGCGGCAACACTGGGCTCGTTGGCGGCGGCGTTCCCCGTGGCGGCGAGGTGGTCGTCAGCCTCCAGCGCCTCACTTCGCTCGAACCTGTCGACTCCACCGCGGGCGAGGTCACCGTTGGCGCGGGCGTCACGCTCGCCCAACTCCAGGAGCACGTCCTCGCGGCGGGGTTCGGCTTCGGCGTCGACATTGCCTCTCGTGACAGCGCCACCATCGGCGGGATGATCGCCACAAACGCCGGCGGCATCCGCGTTCTCCGCCACGGCCCCATGCGCGCCCAGCTCGTGGGCATCGAGGCCGTTCGCGCCGGCGGGACCGTCATTCGCAGGCTACCCGGCCTCACCAAGGACAACACCGGCTACGATCTCCCCGGCCTGCTCGCCGGCAGCGAAGGCACTCTCGCCCTGGTCACCCGCGCCCGCCTTCGCCTCATCCCGCTGCTGGCCGCCCGAGCGACGGCCCTCCTCGCGTTCGACTCGGTTGCCGGCGCGCTCGCCGTCCTCGCCCGCGTTCGTGCGATTCCCTCGCTCGAAGCCGTCGAGATCTTCTTCCGCGAAGGCGTCGAGCTCGTCGCCCGCCACGCCGGCCTGCCGCTCCCCTTCGCGAAGGCGTACCCGACATACCTGCTGGTCGAGTGCACGGCGCGGAACGATCCCATGCCGGATCTCGCTGCGGCCCTCGACGGCGCCAAGTTCCTCGACAGCGCCCTCACTTCCGGCCGCCAGCAGCGCGACGCCCTCTGGGCCTACCGCGAGCGCCACACCGAATCCATCAACGCCGAAGGCATCCCCCATAAGCTCGACGTTGCCCTTCCGCTCGCCAGGCTGGAAGAATTCGCGGGTAACGTTCGCGGCCGTCTCGCGGCATCGGTGCCGGAAGCACGCCCGATCCTCTTTGGCCATGTTGCCGACGGCAACCTCCACGTCAACGTCCTTGGTCTCGAACCGGACGACGACCGCGCGACCGACGTCATCCTCCGCTACGTCGCCGAGCTCGGCGGCAGCATCAGCGCCGAGCACGGCGTCGGCATCGCCAAGACTCGCTGGCTGCACCTCACGCGCTCGCCCGAGGACATCGCCACGATGCGCGCCCTGAAGCAGGCGCTCGACCCCGCGGGCATCCTCAATCCCGGCGTGATCTTCGGCTGACCCACCGGCCGCGAAACGTCCGCTATGATGCGCGCACGGAGGCTCTGCGATGACCGTCGACAGCTACAAGTATCTGCCCCGCTCGATGCGCGCCGGCTATGAATCGGTCCCCTTCGTCGACGAACCGCCCGTCTTCGCGCCGCTGCCGAAGCCACTGCACCGTTGCACGGTCGCGCTCATGACCTCGGCCGGGTTCTACCTGAAGGACTCGCAGCAGCCGTTCGACACCGAGCGCGAAAAACGCGAACCGACCTGGGGCGACCCAACCTATCGCGTCATCCCCGCGGACGTCCGCCAGGAGCAGATCGGCGCCTCCCACCTCCACATCAACAGCCAGGATCTCCTCGAGGACGTCGATGTCGTGCTCCCGATTCGCGCCTTCTCCGAGCTGGCCCGCCGGGGTCGCATCGGCGCTCTCGCGTCCGAGCATTACTCCTTCATGGGCTACCAGGACCGCCGCCTGGCCGACTGGCGGAATGTCCAGGGACCCGAGCTGGCCGCTCGGCTCAAGGAGCAGGCCGTCGACGTCCTCCTGCTGGCGCCTGCCTGACCGGACTGCTGCCGCAACGTGCCCGTGCTGGCACGTGTCATCGAATCCGCCGGCATCCCCACCGTCACCGTCACGATGATGCCCGACCTCGCCGAGAAGTTCCGGCTTTCGCGCATCGTTGGCGTCGAGTTCCCGTTCGGCCACAGCTTCGGCACGCCGCACAACGACGAACTCATGCTCACGGTTGCGAACGCCTGCGCCCAGGCGCTCGAAGAAGCCGGCGGCCCCGGCTACCGGCTCGACGTCGACGCGAAGTGGCCCGTCCCCGACGAGATCGCCTACAAGACCTGGCATCCGTCCGAGCCGAGCCCCATCGTCGCCATGATGCTCAAGCAGAGGCAGCAGCAGTGAGGGCGGTAGCCGCGGACTGAGCCGCTTCCATCGCCTCGCCAAGGTTCTCGATCGGGAGTTCGTAGACGTTCCCCCCGGGGCCGAGGAAGAGGAACACCATCCGCGCGACCGGCCGCCCGAGCGCCCTGGTGAGCGCCAGCGCGTACGCGCCGCCCTGGAGCCGGTAGCTTTCGGCCCTGGCCGCCGCTTCCTCCGCCGACCGCACCGCGTCGGTCTTGTAGTCGGCGATCACCAGCCCGCCTGGTTCTTCGTAGAGCAGGTCGATGAATCCTTCCAGGATCATGCCGCCTTCGGTTACGACGCCAACGGGCACCTCGCGCCAGAACCGGCCTGAAGCGACAGCCGCCCGAACAGTCGCCGTTTTGAGCGCGTGCTGGACGTGTTCCGCGATCTCACCGGCGCGATCGGGCAGGCCCTCGGCCGCCGCCTGGGCCTCCGCGGCCGCCTCCACGCCCTCGCCCGACTCCAGGTCGATCGTCTGGAGCACCGCGTGTACGGCCCGCCCGATCGACGTGCCCGCACGCCCACGGCGCCACGGTGGCTCCTCCCGCTCCACGGCGTCCGCTCCCGGTTCTTCGGGCGGTGCCCCGGCCACCTTCGCCAGAGCCGTCGCCGAGGTTGTCGGCAGGCGGCCAAGGTCGCGCACGAGCCCTGCCCGCCGCGCGCGCCACCGGGCATAGTCCTCCGCGCTGTCGTCGAACGGCTCGGGAGGAGCGGGTGGTGGCATCCGCCCCGGCGCGCCCGCCTTCAGCTCTTCCCAGGCTCCCGGACACTCGGGCAGCACCGACGAGAGACACTCCGCCAGCGAGCATTCGTAGTTCGCATGCCGTTTGTCGTGCTCGCCCGTCTGCTTGAAGTACGCGCTGACGAACAGCAGATCGCGCGCCCTTGTCACCGCCACGTAGAGCAGACGGTCGCGCTCCAGCCGCTCCATCGCCTTTTCATGTGCGGCCAGATCCTCGAATCCCGCCGTCGCGAACGCATAGTCGGTGTTCCCGACCCGAACCTCAATGGGCGGCGCTCCCGCCGCGCCGTCAGGCCGCCACAGCACTTCGTTGGGTTGCCGCCGCCCGGCCGTGCCCGCGCCAATCACGAAGACGACGTTGAATTCGAGCCCTTTCGCCGCATGAATCGTCATGATCCGCACCGCGTCGTCGTCGCTCTGGACAACGGCCGATTCGATCGCGCGCGCGTCTTCCCTCTCCTGGTCGCGCATCCACTGGACGAAGTCGCGCAGGCTCCGCCCGCCGGCCTCGCTGAAGTTGCGGGCACGGTCCTGGACGAACCGGATCCGCTGCCACCAGTCGCGTGGCCTGCGGCTCGCGAACCCGGTCTGCATCAGCCGTAGCTCCCGCACCACCCGCTCCACCAGTTCGCTCGGCGTCAGCCACCAGCGCGCCGCGTGGAACGCCCGCAACTGCTCCATCGCCCGCTTCACTCGCGCCGCCTCGGGCGGGCACTCGGCGTCCACGAGCTCGTCGTACGTGTAGTCCCAACCGCGTTCGACCGGCCGCTCGCGCCCCGGCGGAGTCCACAGCGCCTTCCGCCATTCGAACAGGTCCCGGTCGCTGCAGGCGAAGCCCGGCGTCCGCAGCGCGGCGGCCACCGCCACCTGGTTCGTCGGGTCGTCGATCGCCGCCAGGACGTTCAGCAGGTCCCGCACTTCCTGCGTCCCGAAGAGCAGCGACTTCGCCTCGATCCGCGACGGGATACCGGCCCGCGCGAGCTCTCGCTCCAGCGCCGGCAGCGATGCGCGCGACGGGATGAGAATCGCGATGTCCGAGAGCCGTGCGTCGCGCCAGACCTCCGCGTCTTTGTCGAACACCCGCTCGTGGTTCGCGATGATCTCCACGATCGCCGCGGCCGTGTCCCACGCTTCGGCGCTGCGCCAGTCGTTCGCGTTCCCGTCGAACGGCCCGCCGAACACGCGAACCTGGCTGCGGCCGCCGAGCTCTGGCTCGCTCCGCGTCGGTTCCAGCTCCTGGAACTGGGCCTGGATCGCCCCGCCCAGCGGCGTCTCGGGCCGGTCCTCCCTGAACAGCCGGCCGATCGCCTCGTTGGCGAAGTGAATCACCGGCTCGCCCGAGCGGAAGTTCTTCGTCAGGTCGGCGCGCACGCCTGCCTCGTTGCCAAACCGCTCCATCGCCTTCGCGTACAACGCGATGTCCGCCGAGCGGAACCGGTAGATCGACTGCTTCGGGTCGCCGACGAAGAACAGCCGCCCCGGCGGAACGGCGATTTCCCGCCAGTTCGTTCGCGGATCGCGCCACCCCGCGATCAGGACCGCGATCTCGATCTGCAGCGGGTCCGTGTCCTGGAACTCGTCGATCAGCAGGTACTGGTACCGCCGCCCGACCGCGCCGCGCACCTCGCGGCTACCCGCCAGCAGGTCGCGCGCCATCACGAGCAGGTCGTGAAACTCCAGCTTGCCGCTCCGCCTGCGTTGCTCCGCGTAGTCCAGCACGAACCTCCGGAGAGGGCCGAGCAGCGTGGTCAGGCAATCCTGCCGCAAGCTGGCGAGAAGCCTGTTTCGTTCGTCCTGCGCCGCCTGGAGGGAGTCTTTCATCTCCCTGAGAGCCTCCTCGCTCCCCCAGTTGGCCTTCTGGCCACCACGTCCCGAGAGCCGGATGCCGTCCTTGCCCAGTTCGGCCAGGTAACGCATCAAACGATCGCGCGCCGCGGCACGCGCGGACGGTTCCGGCCCACGACATTCGGCGTCCAGCGCGCGCAGGCGGTCGAAGATCGGCCGCTTCCGATCGAGTTCCTGCGCGGCGAGGTCCTCCCTGGTAACGCCGCCGCCAACTGCGAAGGCTCGGTCCCCGCAGGCGAGCAGCTCCCGGAGGTCCAGTTCCATCCGGGCCGCCTCCGGCTCCCAATCCCGCAGGCGGTGCCACGACCGATGCAGCTGCTCCGCGACCTTCCGCAATTGCTTGTCCTGTAGTCCCAGGGCGATAGCCCGCCGCAACGCGTCGGCAACCGCCGGGTCGCCGCAGCCGTCCGCGTAGAGCCGGTCCCGGAAGCGCGTCCATTCCCGCGAGAACGCCAGCGACGCCTCGACCTCGTCCATCGGCTCGATCCGCGGCGGCAGTCCCGCCTCCAGTGGGTAGAGCGACAGGATTCGCTGGGCGAAGCTGTGCAGCGTCTGGATCGGCGCCGAATCGATCGACTTCTCCAGCGCATCCTTGCACCGCCCGGACTGCTCGTCGCTCAGGTCAGAAAACTGCTCCTGTTTCTCGCTCGCCAGGCGCAGCCCAAGCCGAACGCGGTCCCGCAGCTCCGCCGCCGCCGCGTCCGTGAACGTGATCGCCGCGATGCTCGTCAGCGCCGCCTTGCCCTCCGCGACCAGCCGGACGATCCGCTCGACCAGCTCGCGCGTCTTGCCGCTTCCGGCTCCCGCGTCGACGAAGATCGTCGTGTCCAGCTCGTGCTCGATGAACCGCCGCGCCTTGTCGTCATGCATTCCCGGATTCCTCCGCTTCCGGTCCGTTGATGAGCGCCGCCAGCCGCGCCAGCTCCGGGCGTCGCGCAAGATTCCGCCATCGCTCGCTCCGCCCGCTGGCCGGGCACACCCGGTCGTAGGGGCAATACGCGCAGTTCTCGGGCTTGTTCGTCCTGCTGTCGTTCTTGCCGGCTGCCTGCGGGAACAGCCCCGACTCGACGCTCGACGCCACCGTTTCGAAGACCTCGTGGAAGCGTGCTTCCACCCGCTCGTCGAATTCATAGCCGATGCGCCGGAAGCGCTCGGCCTCGTTGACGAACCAGTAGGCCACCTCAATGCGCTGTGCCGGTGCGAGCTGCTTCGCACGACGGACCGCGAGCGCGTACACGGCCAGTTGAAGCTTCTTCCCCCGCACCAGTGGGTCGGCGCCCATGCCCTTCGTGATATCCGTGAAGCCGCGCACGCTCCCGGACTTGTAGTCGTATACCAGGTAGCCGTCGGGCGTGCGGTCAACGCGGTCAACCTGACCGGCCAGCAGCACGCGCCGCCCGTCCGCCAGCTCGGCGATCGCCGGCGGCCAGGGCTCCTCGTTCGGTGAGCGCTTCCGCCCGAAGCGTTGCTCCGCGTGCTCGAAGGACGCCGACTTCTCCTGGCGGCGCTTCTCGTCCTGGTCAAGGAACAGCTCCAGCTCGCGGCGGATGCGCGCCCTGTCGCTCTCCCAGGTCAGCTCCGCTCCGGCCAGTCCCGCCGCTTCCTTCGCTCGGAACTGCTCCTCGGCAATCGCCTGGAGTTGTGCGCGCTCAGCGTCTGTCCAGCGGTCACCCGGCGCATGCGGCGGCGCCTCGCGGAAGAACCGGTCGAGGCACTCATGGATGATGTTCCCGCGCTCTTTCGGCTCCAGCCCGAGCCGCTCCTCCGGTGCTTCGAACTCCTCGACCCGCAGCACCTTGCCGAGGAAGAACCGGTACGGGCAGTCCGCGAACGTCTCCAGGTCCGTCGGCGAGACCGTCGGCGTTCCTTCCGAGCCGTCGCCGATCCACGCTGCAATCCGGCTGTCCGGCCCGATCTTCCCGTCCCACGCAGCGTCAGGGGGGACGGGCTCGCGGGCGAGCCACCCGGGGAGCCGTGCAGCCGCGCACCTGAGCGCCTCTCGCAGGCCGCCCTCCCCGGCCAGGTAGTGCTCCCTTGGCGTCACCCTGGAGCGCAGCAGGCTCCGCAGCTCGTACTCCTGCGCCGAGGCCGGCTCGATGCCGGAGTCTCGGAGGGACGCTTCGAAACTCGCGGGCGCGATCAGCCACGGGTTCTCGTCGGTCCGCAGCCGCTCTAGGTCCTCTCCGGACAACGGACGCCCGGCGAGCCGCGACGCCTCGGTGAGCAGCCAGGCCGACGGATGCTGCTTCCCCTGCTGGCCCGACGCCGAACGAGCGTAGCTCAGCACGCACCGCTGGGCTGAGCTTCGCGCCGCGAGATAGTCCCGCCGGGCGTCATTTCGCCGCGCCTGCCGGAGTGGTATCTGGGCTGCTTCCCGCGCCTCGTCGGGCAGAAGCGGATCCTCGCGGTTCGCCGGCGGCATCGCTCCTTCGGCCATTCCCGCGAAGACGACCAGATCGAACGTCATCCCCGCGGCCTCGCGCGGCGGCGCGAGAAATACCCCGTCCCCGAATCGCCCTGAGCTCGCGCCCGGCCGTTCCAGGAGCGCGGTCAGCGCCTCGACGAACGCCGAACGTGCTGCCCGCGGCTCCAGGCGCGCGATGAAGTCCAACTGGCCAGCCGCATCGCTCGTCCGTCCGATCTCTTCCACAAGGTGTTTGATCGCCCGGTATGCCTCGAGCTCGCTGTCCTTCGCGAGTTCTCCTGGCGTCCCGCGCCACGAGCCAACGTGCGCCTCGGTTCCCAGGTAGCGCTCCAGCAGGCAGAGCGCGTGGGCCGCGTGCTCGGCGGACGCCGCCCCAGGACGGAGGAGTCGCAGGTCGCTCTCCAGTCCGGCGATGAACGTCCGCAGCCGCTCGGCGTGGTCGTGTTCCCATTCGGCCGGTCCGCCGTTCCTGCGCGGGCGCTCGATCCAGGCGCTCAGCCGCTGCTCCCACTGCCCGGCGCCTCGCAGCACGCCCGCCTTCCGCGATATCGCGTCCCAGGCTGCCGCGGGCGCCGGGCGGCCGGCCTCCTCGCCGGGTTCCAGGATCGGCGCCTGCGTCAGCCAGCGCATCACCTCGTCGCGCCGGAAACCATCCGGCCCGTCCATCGCTAGCCCGTACATGCCGAGCAACGTTCGTCCAACCGTCGATTGGGCGAGCGTGCGCTCGGACGCACCGTTGCACGGCATGTTCGCCGCGCGGAACTGCTCGCGAAGAAGAGAACCCTGCTCCGGCAACGCGTGCAGCACCGCAATCCGGTGGAGCGCCGTTCCCTGCGCCATCGCCTCCGCGACGAGCCGGACCACCAGCCGCGCCTCTTCCTCCACGTCCACCGCAATCGCGATACGCGTCTCTGGCTCGTCTCCGGCCTGTCCCGTGGCTCCTTCGAGCAGCGGGATAAGGTCCGCCTCGGTCAGTTGGTGCAGCAGGTCACGCCACGGTTCGTCGAGGTCCCGCTCGCCCGTCGCCCCGAGGATGAGCAGCGCCCGGTTCCGCCGTCGCAACGCCTCCAACAGCCGCACCCCCGCGGGCGAGAACGGCCGCGGCAGGAAGAAGATCACGGTCCCAACGTCACGCAGCGCTCCGGCGCCCGATTCCACCGCATCCGCTGCGGCGTTCGCGAGATCCTCCGCGTCATACGTCTTCCGGGTCAGCCGCCGGAATCGTTCGTAAATTGCCGCGATTTCGGCAGCCGGCCCGCCGAGCGCGCCAAGCTCTTTC
>JAKALX010000422.1 GCA_021823905.1 Chloroflexota bacterium
CGATCTGCCAGGCCGGGATCGTGCCTGGCGTCGCCAAGAACACCTACGGCACGGGCTGCTTCCTGCTCGCCAACGCGGGCCGCAAGCCGGTCGAATCGACGAATCGCATGCTGTCCTCGATCGGCGCGAACGCGGGTCTGGGCGGCCCCGAATACGTGCTGGAAGGCTCCGTCTTCGTCGCCGGCGCTCTCATCCAGTGGTTGCGCGACGAACTGGGCCTTGTCGAACGGTCAGACGAGATCGAAGAGCTCGCCGCCAGCGTGCCCGACTCCGGGGGAGTCACCATCATCCCGGCGTTTACGGGACTCGGCGCACCCGATTGGGACCCCTACGCGCGCGGGGCGATCCTCGGGCTGACACGCGGCACGACGAAGGCACACATCGCCCGCGCCGCGCTCGAGGCGATCGCGCTCGCGAGCACCGAGCTCGTCTATTGCATGAACGCCGACCTGCCGCAGCCGATCACGGAGCTGCGCGCCGACGGCGGCGCCGCTCGCAACGACCTCCTCATGCAGCTCCAGGCCGACTTCGCGGGCGTCCCGGTCTTGCGCCCCGAGAACATCGAGACCACCGCGATGGGCGCGGCCTATCTCGCCGGCATCACCGCCGGCGTCTGGCAGGACGCCGAGGCGATCGCCTCCCTCTGGCGCGCCGAGCGCGTGTTCGAGCCGCGCACCACTGGCGAGGAGCGCGGGGAGCGGTTGACCGGATGGCGCCGCGCCGTCGAACGGACCCTGGGTTGGGCCGCGCCAGAATGAACCTCGCAAGCCTGGCGAGCGGACCGGCGCTCGACCTGGCAATCGTCGGTGGCGGCATCAACGGCTGCGCGATCGCCGAAGAGGCGGCCGCCAGCGGCCTCCGCGTCGCGCTCTTCGACGCGTCGGACTTCGGCTTCGGCACAACCTGGCGCTCCACCAAGCTCATCCACGGCGGCCTGCGCTACCTGGAGCACGGCGACGTGCGGCTGGTGTTCGAATCTCTTCGCGAGCGTGCCTGGCTGCTCAGGACTCGCGACTACCTGGTGAAGCCGCAGCGCTTCGTCCTGCCCATGCTGCCGTGGACACGCCGGCCCTCCTGGCAGCTCGGTCTCGGCCTTTCCGCCTACGACCTCCTGGCGCTCTACCGGGCGGTGCCCTCGCACCGGCGGCTCTCCGACTCCAGGTTGCACGAGCTGGCGCCCTACCTGCCGGCCGAGACGAATGGCGGCTTCACGTTCTACGACGCGCGCGTCATCTCCCCCGAGCGCCTCTGCCTCGAGCTCGCGCTGGCCGCCGAACGGGAGGGGGCGTTCGTCGCCAACCACGCGAAGGTCACGCGGATTGGCCTTGCCGCCGGCACGGTTGCCTCCGTCGAGGTCGAACACAGGGGCGCGCGGTTCGAGATCCCCACGCGGACGGTAGTCAACGCCGCCGGCCCCTGGGTTGACGCGGTCCTCGACGTGGCGCCCATCGAAACACCGGAGCTCCTCGGGGTCACGCGCGGAACGCATATCCTCGTCGAGCTGGACGAACGCCCGGGGCGCGACGCGGTCTTCTCAACCGCCGAATCGGACGGCCGCGTGTTCTTCGCCGTACCGCAGGACGGCCTGCTCCTGGTCGGCACCACCGACGACCGTTACGACGGCGATCCCGGCGACGTGCGCCCAACCGCCGGGGACGTCGACTATTTGCTGCGCGAGGCGCAACTGCTGTTCCCGGGCCTCGGCATCACGCGCGAGCGCATTCGCTTCGCCTATGCGGGCCTGCGACCGTTACAGCGCGTCTCGGGCGGCCCGGAGGCCGCGATCAGCCGGCGCCACGCCATTGTCGACCACGCGAACCTGGGCGCCCGGGGCCTCTGGAGCGTCGCCGGCGGCAAGCTCAGCACCTTCCGGCCGCTCGCCAGGGAGACAGTCGCCCGGCTCGACCCACCATCACGCACTCATCACGCGAGCGAACCGATCGCGCCCGGCTGGCGGGAGACGCTCCGCGCGTCCGGCCTGCCCATCGAGGTCCAGCGTCACCTGCGGATGTATGGCGGGGTGATCGGCGAAGTCTTCGCCGCCGGCCGGGAGGTCGTCTGCGAGCACGCGAACGCGATCGAGGGCGAAATCATCCACTCCTGCGAATTCGAACACACGGAAACGCTCGCCGACCTGCTGATGCGGCGCACGGGCATCTCCTGGAGCGCCTGCCGCGGCCTCTGCTGCCACGAGCAGGTCTCCCGGATCGCAGCCTCCCGGCTGGGTTGGACAGAGGATGAGCGGCGCGCTCAGGTCCAGGCGTTCGAGGCCGAGGTGGCGTACCATTTGCCTACGGAGCAGTCGCTTGCAGGATCCACTTCCGCCGTCACGGGATGAGGTTGACCGCGCCATCCGCCAGGCGGCGGCGCTCATTCGCAAGGCCAGCCACGCGGTCGTTCTCTCTGGCGCCGGGATCTCGGCCGAGAGCGGCATCCCCATCTATCGCGGCGCGACCGGGATCTGGACCCGGCAGGGCGAACCCACGATCGACGGCTGGGAGCTGTTCAACACCGACCCCGAGCGTTGGTGGCGCCTCGCGATCGACCATGGCGACACCGAGCTCTCGCTGGCGATCGCCCGAGCGATGCCCAACCCCGCGCACATCGGCCTCGCCGACCTCGAGCAGCTTGGTCTGATCCAGCACGTCATCACGCAGAATATCGACAACCTTCACCAGCGCGCCGGGACAAAGCACATCACCGAGATCCACGGCAACCGCCTGAAGGTCCGCTGCATGAATTGCGGCGGCCGCGACCGCCTTGGAACGATCTCCCTCGACCGGATGCCGCCGCTCTGCCCTGAGTGCGGCGGCATCCTGAAGACCGACGTCGTCATGTTCGGGGAGCCAATCCCCGAAGACGCACTCCGCGAGAGCTACCGCCAGGCGGCAATCGCCGACCTCTTCCTTGTCATCGGCACATCCGCGGTGGTGTACCCGGCCGCCGACTTCCCAATCATCGCCAAGCGCAGGGGCGCGCCGCTGATAGAGATCAACCCGTTCGAGACAAACCTCTCCGAAGTCGCCGACGTGATCATCCGGGCGAACGCGGGCGAAGCGGTGCCTGCGATCGTGGACATTTTGCGGCGGTAGGGTCAGTAGAGCCCCGGCACGAGCCGCCAGCGCACCCGCGCTCGATACTCAGCATAATCGGCGGTGGCCAGCAGGAGCTTTTCCTCCGCATGGATCCGCGCCAATTGCGCGCCGATGATGAGCAGGTACATCCCGAGCGTGAGCCACGAGAAGTTGGCCACCAGGAAGCCCGTCAGAGTTATCGAGTGCGACAGGTAAATCGGATGCCGCACGATGCGGTAGGGCCCGGCTGTCTTCAGGCCCCGGTTCGCGGCAACGACGCCGAAGCTCCGCCCAAGCGCGCTGAAGCCGACGAACGTGAGGCTCAGGCCGACGGTTTGGAGCGCGAGGCCGGCGACCGTCAGCGTCCAACTCGCGTCAGCAGGGCGTAGCAGGAGCGGCCCCCAGCCACCGATCGTGGCGGCGAGCCAGGCACCGATGTCAGAAGATGTCGCTCGGCTCCTTCGGCGCGTCAGGAATAAGGCCGTCAGAAA
>JAKALX010000030.1 GCA_021823905.1 Chloroflexota bacterium
GTCCCTGGTTCTCCAGAATGCCGTCGCCCACCAGTATCTCGGCGTGGCGAGCAGCTCCGGCCAGTTCTTCCGGCAGATCGGAACCGTGCTCGGGACGGCTGTTTTTGGCACCATCCTCGCCACCACGTATCACAGCGCCTTTACGGACCAGCTCCCGTCCGCGGACCGGGCCGTGATGCCGCCCGCCGCCGTCAGCGCTTTCGGCGACCCGACCCTGGCGCTCGACCCACTTGCGTTCGCACAGGTGAAAGCCGAGCTCAAGGCGAGCTCGCCCGCCGACGGTCAGCGGCTGCTCGACGACGCCATCGCCGCCCAGAAAGAGTCGGTGGCCATCGCTATCCGGCGCATCTTCCTGGCTGCGTTCCTGGTTGCGATCGTGACGCTGGGGCTGACGGTGTTCATGAAGGAGCTCCCGCTCCGCCGCGACTTCAAGATCCTCGAATCGGCTCCGGGTAAGTCGCCGCCGGAAGCGCTGGAGCTCGAGGCTGAGACGGCCCCGTTCATCGGCCACTGACGCGGGCGTTCAGGCAAGAAGGTTCAGGATTCGACCGAGGCGATCAGCGGATACAGAGGCTGGCCGCCTACGATCGTCTCGATCTCGACTCCCGGAAAAGCCGCGCTGACCATGCTGGAAACGCGTTCGAGTTCATCGCCGGTTGTCGCTGACCCTCCATAGACGGTCACAAGCGCCGCCGACGCGGCTCCGGCTTCGCGCAGGCCGGCGAGCAGCGCGTCGCGGAGCGAGGGGCCCGTCGCGGCAAGGCGCGCGTCGACGAGCGCGATTGCGTCGCCCTTCCGTACGTGGATGCCGGCAATCGTGCGGTCAGCCGCAGCGGTCGTGACTTCGACGGTCTTGATGGCCGTCGCGGCCGCGTTCATGGCTTTCAGGTTCTCAGAGACTGTCGCGTCGGGGTCGAATGCAAGGGCTGCCGCTACGCCTTGCGGCAGCGTTTCGGTGGGCACCACATGAAGGCTGCAGCGTGTGAGGGTGGCCGCCTGGCGGGCGGCGAGGACCACGTTCTTGTGGTTCGCAAGCACGATGACGTCCGGGATTCGCAATACGTCGGCTGCCGTCGCAATCTCGCCGGCGGGCGGTTTGACCACTTCGCCGAGGTCGCTCACTTCCATCCCCAGGCCGCGGAACACCTCGTCGAAGCCGTCGCCACGGCTGAGAGCAACGACGGCGAGGCGGCGGCCGGCGCCGCTTCCGGTCTCCTGGTAGCGGCGGTTTTGCGCGTCCATGTTCTCGACTTTGACGCGGGAAACACGGCCAAACAGCCGAACGCCGTCCAGCAGCGCGTCGGGCTGGTCGGTATGAACGTGCACGTGCATCGCCTGCTCGTCGCCGACGACGAGCACCGAGCTGTTGGCGCCCGCTGACGCCAGCGAGCGGATCCGTTCGACCGGGAGCCCGTCCCCGGCGGTTGGCTCGATAACAAATTCGGTGCAGAAGCCGAGGGCGTCGTGGTGATCAAACGCCGCCAGGCTGGCGATGGTCAGCGAAGGCATGACCGGAGCGGGTGGAGTGGCGCCCGTGATTGCCGCGAGCAGACCGCGGAGGATGACGCAGACGCCTTCGCCGCCGGCGTCAGGCACCCCTGCCTCGCGCAGAGCGGGCAACTGGTCGATTGTCGCCGCCTCGGCGTCCTGGGCGGCGCGAATCGCTTCGGCCAGCGTGGAAGTGCAGGGCGCGGTGGCTCCAGCGCCCTGAAGAGTGCTAGCGTGGGACGCCGCCGCTTCGGCCGCGCAACGCAAAACGGTGAGCATGGTTCCCTCATGGGGATCTGTCATCGCGGCATAGGCGGCGATCGACGCTTCTCGCAATCCGGCGGCCAGCGCCGAGGCGTCGAACCCCCGCGGAGCGTCGGCGCCGCGCGCGAATCCGCGGAGCGCCTGCGAGAGAATCACGCCGGAGTTGCCGCGTGCGCCGTAGAGCGCCCCACGCGAAAGTGTTTGAAGGACGGCGGCGACGTCCGGCACCCCTTCGAGCAGCGCGGTTTGTTCGACCGCGGCACGCAGCGTAGCCGACATGTTCGAGCCGGTGTCGCCATCTGGAACCGGGTAGACGTTGATTGCGTCGATGCTGGGTGCGAGCTCACGCAAGTGCTGGGAGGCCGCCGCGAACGCCGCGCGAAGCTCGGGACCATCGAGGAGGCCGGGCGAAGACGAACGGGTCAAGCTGGCTGGGTCTCCTGGGAGCGTCTGGCCGTTACAGCAGGCCCGTGCTAGCATCGAACTCGATTCTCTCAGATAAGGGACCAATACGCATGGCAAGTGGCGCCTGCGACGTTTGCGGCAAGACCACCATGTTTGGGCGGCACATCCGTCACACACACGGTGGGCGCTGGGAACGCAAAGCAACGAAGAAAAGCCGGACGTTCAAGCCGAACGTCAGCAAGCAGCGCATTTTTGTGGCTGGCGACTGGTATCGCCTGAACATTTGCACTCGCTGCCTCAGGACGCTGGCGAAAGCCGAATAGCGTTCGCCGCTACGATTCGCCGGGCCGGGCCGCCAGGTGGCGCCCGGCTCCTTCGCGTGCTCTTGCCGTGGGTTACCCCGATGAAGGGGACGGCTGGCCGAGCGCCTCGCGACGGGTTCGCCAGGCGAGGCCGGACACCGGCAGCGCGGTAAGACAGATGACGATCCCGGCGAGCCAGAACGCCGGCCGCACGCCGACGGCATAGATCAGCGGGCCGACGAAAGCGAAGCCGGCCAATCCGGCGATCGCGGCTGTCATCGACGCCAGGCTCATCACACGGCCGCGGAACTCGTCCGGCGTCTCGCGCTGGAGGTAGCTGGCGAACGCGACCTGAAAGGCAACGAGGCCGACGCCCATGAGCGCCATCGCCGCGATTGCCGTGGCCATTGCCGCAGCGGCGCCGAGGAGAACCGTCGAGGCGCCGGTCAGGAGTGTGGCGGCTATGCCGGCCGGGATGAGGCGCAGGCGCGATCCGAGCGCCGTGAAGACGAGCGCGAGCCCCAGAGCGCCGACGCCCTCGGCCGCAAGCAGAATACCGTAGCGGCTCTCGGGAACTCCGAGCTCATCTTTAACCAGGGGCAGGGTTCCGGCGTTGACGATTGGCGCAACCAGCATCACGACGCCGATGGTGGCGACGACGGTTCGCACGCCCCGGTTGTCGCGGGCGAACCGGAGCCCATCCAGGGAAGCAGCGAAGGCGGAAACCTGATTCTGCCCCGCGCGAATCGGAACCCGGGGAACGCCCGTGACAAGGAGCGCAGAGGCGCCGAAGGTGGCTGCGTCGGCGGCGAGGGTGAGTTCGAGCCCTCCCGTGCTCATCAAGCCGCTGGCCGCCGCCGGGCCGGCAATCATCGCGAGGCGCGTCGCCGTCTGGATCAGGCTGTTCGCTCGAGCCAACTGCTCGTCGCCGGCGATCGACGCTCGCAGCGCGGCCGCGGCCGGCCGCCGGAAGGTGGCGAGGACGGCGAGCGTCAGCACCGCGGCATAGGTGCCTTCCAGGCGAAAACCGGCGGCCGCGGCGGCGGTGGCAACTACCAGCACGAGCCCGCTGATGACGTCCATGGCGACGAGGATCGTTCGACGGTCGCGGCGATCAGCGATCGCCCCCGCAAACGGCGCGACCAGAACCGTTGGGATCAGCGCGAGCGCGAGGAGGACACTGACAGCAGCCGTCGATCCGGTTTCGCGGAAGACAGCGATCGACGCGGCTGTGTTCAGCGCCCAGTCCCCGGTCACGGAGATCCCGTCAGAGATGATGATTCGCCCGAGTCCGCGGCGTCGTTGCTCGTTGCTGGTTGCCGCCGGTACCCGCCCACGATCTGCCATGCGTCGTCTCTCCTCAGCGTGGCTCCGCCTACTGTTGGCGTGCAGCATACGACGAACTCTTCCAGCGGCCACTCCTCTCCGGGCAGCAGGGAACTGCCCGAACACGGGTGCGAAAATCGGGTAGGCTACGGCCGTGATCGAAGACGGAGCCCAGCCGGACCGCGTGATCGGGCCGTTCCGGAGCAGTCGGGAGGGCCTCCACGCGCGCGTGCGGTTGCTGCAGACCGCGGCGACGGTGCTGACGGCCGATCCAGACGTTGCGTTCGCCGCGCTCGACCAGGCCGTCGCCTATCTTCGTAACGAGTTCCTGCCACAGTCGCAGGCCGAGGAGTTCGTCCTCTTTCCGGCCGTGGACGGCGTGATGGGCAGCCTGGGTGCGACCAACGTGATGCGGGCGCAGCACGCCGGGCTCGCGGCCATGGCTGGCGACTTCGAGCGCGTGGTGGCCGCGGCACGGCAGGACGGTGACCTCGCTGCCTACGAGAAGTACCTGCTGCCGCTCACCCACGGCCTCTATGCCGCGATCCGGAGCCATCTCGAGGCGGAAGACAGCGATTACCTGTCCCTGCTCGACGACCACCTGAGCGAGTCGCAGGTCGACGTCATCGTGAAGAACATGGCGCGCGTCTCAGAGGCGCGAGCCAGCGCGAACCGGCATCAATGAACGAGAGCAAGCGTGGCGCCCGCGGCCGGTAAGCCCTGGCGGGACGAGATTCGGCGGCGAGTTAGCGCTGAACGAGCTGGGTCAGGACGCCACCGGTTACCGAGGGGTGGATGAAGACCTGGCCGGTGACGGGGTTGCCGGGACCCGGGTCACCTACAAGCCGGATGCCCTTCGCGCGCAGGTCCACGAGCGTCTTGTCGAGATCATCGACGCGCATGGCGACGAGGTGCACGCCTTCGCCCATCTCGGCCAGACGCTTTGCGATGGGGCCCTGGTCCGAGGTCGCGGTGACGAGCTCCAGGTAGGAGCTGTCGAATCGGAAAAAGGCCATCGCCATGCCTGCGGCGGGCGCCTCCGAGCGGTCGGATACCTTCGCTCCGTAGATCGATTCATAGCGGCCGACGGCGCCGTCGAGGTCCTTGACGGCGATTACGACGTGGTCAACTCCGAGGAACACGGCAAGTCTCCAGGGATCGAGAATGCTCGAAGCCTACGCGCCGCGCAGATGGCCGACAAACGGGTGCAGGGGACAACGCCGCCACGTTCATGCGAGACTGGCGCCGCGATGGGAGAGGAAACCTGCGACCGGAGGATCGAGGGCGAAACCGATCCGCGTTTCGCGCGCGTGCGGACCGAGTTCGAGCGCAACTTCACCGAACGGGGAGACGTCGGGGCTGCGGTAGCCGTTACGTTGGATGGCGAGCCCGTGGTCGACCTCTGGGGTGGCTGGCTCGACGAGGCGCACACCCGGCCATGGACGCGGGACGCGATCGTGAATGTCTGGTCCGTCGGCAAAGCCGTGTCAGCGATCTGCCTGCTGCGTCTGGCCGAAGCCGGGCTCATCGACCTGAACGCGCCCGTTGCGAGCCACTGGCCGGAGTTCGCGCAGGCCGGCAAGGAACGCATCCCGGTGCGGATGCTGCTCTCGCACCAGGCCGGCCTGCCTGCGATTCGCGAGCCGCTGGCGGCCCGGTCTCAACCTCCTCGACTGGAATGGCATGGTGTTCGCGCTGGCGGCCCAGGAGCCCTGGTGGGAACCGGGAACACAATTCGGCTACCACACCAACACGTTCGGGTTTCTCGTTGGCGAACTGGTGCGGCGGATCGACGGGCGCTCGATCGGAACGTACCTGCGCGAGGAGATCGCCGAGCCGTCGGGGATCGACTTTCTGATCGGATTCGGCGCCGAGCACGACAACCGCGTGGCGGACTGGATTCCGTACGTCGCGCCCGAGGGCGAGGAGGCGCAGCGCCCCTGGCTGGAACTGGATGCCGCCACCCTGGAAGGGGTTGAGCTGGCGCGCGTCCTTGCCTACCGCAACCCACCGCCGCTTCCTGACGGCGGCGTGAACACGCGAACCTGGCGCGCGGCCGAGTTTCCCTCAACGAATCCTCACAGCAACGCGCGGGCGATCGCCAGGCTGTTTGGGCTGCTGGTCGCGTCTCCGGCTGGTGACGCCCGCTACCCGCTGGGGCCGGAAGTGGTTCGCCGGGCACGCCAGGCCGAATCGGACGGGACGGATGCGATCCTCGGCCGTCCGAACCGCTTCGGCCTCGGCTTTCAGCTCAGCATTCCCGGCGTCCGTCCCCTGGGCCCGAGCCCGAACGCGTTCGGGCACTACGGAAACGGCGGCATTCTTGGCTTCGCCGACCCCGACGCGCGCGTTGGCTTCGGTTTCGTCTGCAACCGGGCCGGCCGCTCCTGGCGGGATCCGCGCAACATTGCCCTTGTCGACGCGGTCTATGAGAGCCTGCGCGCCGGTTGACGCCCTACAGGATTCCGCGGCGTTTCGCCTCGTTGACTGCGGCGATCCGCCCCGAAGCGCCCAGCTTGTCGTATACGCGGTGGGCGAGCGTCTGGACGGTTTGCCAGGTCACGCCGAGCTCGCCTGCTGCCTGCTTGTAGGTGGCTCCCGCCGCCAGCTGCTGGAGGACGTCCCGCTCACGGCGCGTGAGCCGGTTTCGCCAGCGATCGCGCCCCGTCAACGTGAGCGCCCGGGTCACGGTGTATGCGGCATACGCGGGGTCGATGGCGAGCTCGCGGAATTCGGCGATGGCCTGCTTTCGGAGCTCTCGCCAGTGGTGTTCCGGGAGGCGCAGATCGGCTGAACAACAAAGCTCGGCCAATTGCAGGCGGCTGGTCGCGAGCTCGGTTGCGTATCCGTTCGCGGCAGACCACTCGACGGCGGCTTCGAGCGACCGTCGCCCCCGCCGGAGGTCGCCGGAACGGACCGCGAGCAATCCCTCGATCCGGTCGCGGGAAACAGGCCACTCCACGCTCGATCGCACCTCCACGGGGAGGCCCGTGAGCCGATCCAGGGCCGACGTCGCTTCGGCCTGGGAGCCGACGGCGGCTACCGCCTCGCCCGCGGCGAGCGCCAGGCCGAGCGTGTTCAACATCGGATTCGACGGCTGAGCACAACTGGGGACCAGGGCGTCCGTGTGGAGCAGGCTTTCGGCTACCCACCGGTAGGCTGCGACGCTTCCGACGTCGGCGGCGCCGAGACGAGCCCGCTGGTTCTCGATCCGATCGATGCTCAACGACGCGAGCTGACTGTCGCGGCGGACGAGCGCGTCCCGAAGCCGCAGGAGCTCATGCCGCCAGCCCGCCATCGCGTTGCGTGACCGCCGTGTCGCCGCGTCCCAGGCGGGCAGGCTGGCGCCGCGCACGAGTTGCTCCCAGGCTTCGAATGTGTCGGCATCCTGGGCTCGCCAGCGGTTCTCGCGCTCGGCTGACTCCAGGCGCAGCGAGCGTATCCACGGCCTCACCTCCGAGCGGGAACGCGTGGCGGCGAAGTACGGGATCAGCCACGAGAGGAGGAAGAGGCGTTCGTGCCACAGTTTGAGTGCCGCAAGCTCCGCCAGGAGGCCGTCGACCTCGGCCTGGGCGACTGCTTCGAGCGTCTGCCACCGCACGCTGAGGCGGAACGCCCGGTACTTCGCCCGCGCGATAGCGGATTGGCAGGCCGGGAGGAGCAGATCGCCCTCCTTCCCCAGCCGCGCGGCCCATTCGGTGTCGCCAGTGGCGACGAGCGTAGACGCCTTGATGCCCAGCAGCAGCAGTCGGCTGTCGGGTGAGGCGACCGCGAAGGACAGGCCATGGTCGATCTCGCCGAGCACGTCGTCGTAACGGCCGACGGATTCGAGCAGGTGACCCATGAGCTGGACCATCGAGGCAAGGCCGAGCCCGTCGCGGTCGGCATAGGCTGACTTGAGGCCGTCTTCGATGATCCGGTCCCACTCCGCCGGCGAGGTCTTCTCGAAGCCGACCATGCGGCGGCGGGCGGCCGAAACGTAAGCATCGAGGTCCATTGGGGAGGCCTCCCGATGATGTACGCAGACTGTACACCGATCGGTGACGTGTGCGAATTTCCGTGGCCGCTACTATGCGCGATGGTAGGTGCTGACCAATGACCTGGACCGGTTGCGAAGAGTTCGGCCTGTGGTTCAGTGCGCATTCGGCGTCTGAGCCCGTCCGGAGCTTGATCGAGGCGAAGCTGGCGGCGGGCGCTGGTCCTCGCGAGATCGCATTGCTCCTCGCTGGCCAGGTGGAAGGCCTGCATCCGCGGGTGACCGAAGAGCTGGAGTCACTCCCGCAGGCCGGCCTGCAGGCCATCGTCGACGCGTGGCTCCTTGCGCTGCGCGCCGACAAGCCGTTTGAGCTGCGTTCGGTGCGACCTGACCGTCCGCTGGAAATGGCACGCAGCCGGTCGTTCCAGGTGACACTCGATCTGGCGGAAGAGGCGGTTGGGGTGACGGTGTCGCATATCCCGTCGCGGCACCCGACGTGGGACGCGCCCGAGCGCGTCTGATCGAAGCGGAGCGGACATTCCGTTCGGCCGTGGGGGGAGACCGCTCCCTCCGCGGCCGGTCTTCGCCCCTGCTGGCGCTACCGGCCGGAAAACCTCGGCTCGCGCTTCTCCTGGAACGAACGCACGCCCTCGCGCCGGTCTTCGGAGACCGCGGTCGCGGCGAGCGCCACGGCTGAGAATTCGAGCGCTGATTCGAAGTCCATACCTTGCGTTCGATAGGCGAGCAGTTTCCCCAGCTTTTGTCCGAGCGGCGGGCCGGCTTCGACCGCCCTTGCAAGCTCCATCGTCTTTGTCTCCAGTTCCTCGGGTGCGACGAGGTAGTTCGTCAGGCCGGCCGCGTGCGCCTCTTCGGCGGACATGAACCGGCCCGTGGTCATCATCTCCATCGCCTTGCGCCAGCCGATGACACGCGGGAGCGAGTAGAACCCGCCGAGATCGGCGAACAGTCCGCGCTTCACATACGCGACCTGGAAGCGCGCGGCTGTCGACGCAACCGCCATGTCACAGTGCGCCACCATGTCCAGCCCGGCGCCAACGCAGACGCCGTTGACCGACGCGATGACCGGGACGTCGAGCCGCTTGAGCGCGATGTAGGCCTCGGACTCGTTCCGGAAGAACAGCCTGCCGCCTTCGAGATCGGACTCCGATTCCTGATCAGCGTAGAGCAGCCCGGGCGGACGGCCGCCGCTGAAGTCGGCGCCGGCACAGAATCCGCGGCCGGCGCCGGTGATGACGACGCAGCGGACGGATCGGTCGGTGCGGATCTGCTGGAAGACCTCACGCAGCTCCGCGAAGAGCGTCATCGAAAGGGCGTTGAGCTTCTCCGGTCGGTTGAGCGTGAGCCAGAAGATGCCGCCTGTTTCGCCGCGGCGTTCGGTGAGGAGTGTCTCGAATGCCATGCCTTCCTCCTGGTCCAAGCAGCCGCATATCGGGCAGCGCGCAGGGGGCGAGTGTTCCCAGTTCGGGCGAGGATGTCAACGGGCAGCGGAACCCAAGAACCCCATAGGCGAAAGAAACGCCGTGCCCACCTGCGTAGCGCAGGTGGGCACGGCGATGGCGAGATACGTGTTGCGCACCTTCCGGCGTCGTCCCGACGCGCTACTGCCCGTCTTCCTCCTCGACCCAGAGCGGGAGATGTTGTTTGGCGTAGGCGCGCGAGATGCGGGTCGTGAACATCGACTTCAGCAGCGGCCAGTTGCGCGGGACCAGGACCAGCGCCCCGACGTGGATGCCGAGGAAGACGATGAGGAAGATCGTCGCGCCGTCGTGCAGGTAGCTGCTCCAATGGAGCAGCCCGCCGGGCATGGAGAAGAGATAGTTCAACGTCTTGATGACGCCGGTGATGACGACGATGCCGAGGAGCAACGTCCAGACCGTGTAGGACAAGACCTTCTCGGTGGCGAGGTATTTGCCGTTAGGGTCGGGGACGAGGTTGAGGCGGCGGAGGATGCGCTGCGCGGGTCGTCGGACCACGACCGGCAGCTGGATGCCAAAGACGCCGCGCATGCCGCGGTAGACGCCCGTGTAGCCGACGACCTCAGCGGCCGCGTTCTTGACGTCGGAGAGTTTTCGAGGGATGAGGCCGGTACCGCCGCCGACGCGCTGGAAGACGATGTGGTGAGTGACGGCGGCGACGATCATGCCGGCGCCAATGAAATGAACCACGTAGGTGGTGTCGAGGGAGAACGGCCGGTCGAACCAGCGTTGGAGCCACACCGCGGTGATCAGGCAGAGGCCGATGCCTACGGCGTTGAACCAGTGGGCGAGGACTTCGCTGAGCTCGTGGCGGCGGACACTGTCGCCGGAGGTGGCGGCGTGAGTGCGCTTGCGGCCGCGTTCGAGCAACGCGACCGAGATGGCGGCGCCAACGACGAAGGGCAACAGCCGGGCGAAGATGGTGTCGATGCGGTAGAGGCCGCTGCCGCCGGCGAGGCCGCGGTACCAGTCGCGGCCTCCCTGGTCGTGGTTGACCATGGGGAGGACGAGTACGGCGCCGACGACGGCGGCGGCGAGGACGATGAGCGGGAGGAGCCGGAGGAGCGCCGGCGAGGCTGTTGGTTTGTCCGCGCTGACGGTGCTCACTTCGTGGCCTCCTGGGGCACGGTCTGCTGCTCGCGCATCTTGGCGAAGTTGGCTTTGTTCTCCGGCTTGAGGAGGTCGAGACAGAGGACGTCGCTCTTGATGGTGCCCTGCTTGATGCGAATGTTGACCGGGCAACGTTCGATGCAGGCGGGGCCTTCGGGCCGGAACGTGCAAAGGTCGCATTTCGCGAACACGTTCAGCTTTTCGTCGTAAGTGATCCGTGATTGCTGGCCGAGACGTTGTGTGCTCACCGCCAGGCTCTCGATCGGGGTCGGGAAGATGCAGGACTGCGCGCATTTGCCGCAGGCGATGCATGTGTCGGGGTTAATGACGCGCGCGCCGGTCTTGGCGTCCACGTGCAGGGCCTTGACCGGGCACACCGGGAGACACGGCGCGTCGGGGCACTGGACACAAACGTGCTGGAAGAACCGGCCGCGCTCGCCATAGTTCGCGACGATCTGAGGATCGACCGTGACGCTTTCGCGGCGGTAGATGCGGATGCGTGGCACGTCCGAAAGGCCGGCCGCGTGATGTACCTCGGAGCACTGGACTTCGCAGGTGAGGCAGCCGATGCAGAGCGACGGATCGGGCATGATCACGCCGCTCGCGTCAGCGATCGAAGGGAAGGCTACGGCCTTGAGTGTTTCCACGAGCCCGAAGCCGACAACGGCGACGCCGACAACGGCTGCGCCAGTGCCTCGGAGGAATGCTCGCCGGGAAAGGTCCGTGGGTCTGTCGCCGCCGCTGTTTGCGTCGGTCGCCATCGTCAGGCCCATGCCTCCATGATCGAACGGACGATCAGATTCTTGGCCAACGTCACCTTGTACGCGTTGTCCGTCATTGGCCGTGCCTGGAGCAGCGCTCGATCGGCAGCCGCCTGGGCCACCTCGGTGGTGATCGCCTGGCCCTTGATGGCGTCCTCGGCGGCGGTTGCGCGGTAGGGCGTCGGCGCGACGCCGCTGAGGACGATGCGGGCGTCGTCGGCCTTCCCGTCCTTCTTCACGATCACGGTTGCCACGTTCGCGAGGGCGAAGTCGTAGGTCTCGCCGCGGCGCTGCGCCTTGAGGAACGACATACCCGCGCCCGCCTTCGGCGGTGGGATGTGGATCTCCTTCAACAGGTCACCCTGAGCCAGGATGTTCTCGCGCAGGACGTCGACGCGCGGGCCTGTGAAGTAGCTGTCGAACGGGACGGTCTTCTCGGACCCCGAGGCTGTGCTGATCACGGCGCTCGCGCCGAGGGCGATGAGCGCCGGGGCGGTGTCCGAGGGGTGGACGATGTAGCAGAGCTCGCCGTTCAGGATGGCGTGATAGGAGTTCGAGCCGGTGACGGCGAAGCAGAAGTCGCCGCCCTTCTTGTAGCAGTTGAACTCCGTGTTCCTGAAGTACCAGCAGCGGGGGCGCTGGTTCAGGTTGCCGCCGATGGTACCGGTGTTGCGGATGTTCGGTGAGGCGGCGGCGCGCGCCGCCTTCGCGAGAGCCGGGTATCGCTTCTGCACGTCCGGGTGGTTTTCGAGGGCGGAAAGCGTTGCAAGCGCTCCTATCGTAAGGCCGTCGGAATCCTTGTACGCGATGGAGTCGCTTCCAGTGATCGTGCGGATGTCGACAATGGTCTCCCAGCGAGGCAGACCTTTGCCTTGAAGGCCTTCCTTGATCATGCCAAGGAGATCGCTGCCGCCCGCGATGGCTCGCGACTTCGGGTCCTTCGCCAGCAACGACGAAGCCTGCTTCCAGTTGGTTGTCCTGGTGTATTTCACTGTCCGCATGGCGTGCTCCTAAGCTCGCTTGGCAAGGGCGTTGAGAATGCGCGGCGGGGTCATCGGCTGATGGTCGATGTACACGCCAATTGCATCGTGAATGGCAGCGTGGATGCTCGACGGAGGAGGAAGCAGCGCGGGCTCGCCGATTCCCTTTGCTCCGAACGGACCGACCAGGTCGTATGGCTCGACCCAGTCGATCTGAACCTTCGTCGGCGCTGCGTCGATCATGTGAAGCTTGTAGTCATCGAGGTTGGGGTTCACGATCACGCCGGTTGGCGGGTCGTAGACGAGCTCCTCGGTGAGCGCCTTGTTGATGCCGTGCATAATCCCGCCGTGGATCTGGTTCTCAAGGCCAGTCGGGTTGATTGCCCGGCCCACGTCATGCACCTGGACCGCTTCGGTCACCTTGACGTAGCCCGTGCCCGGATCGACCTCGACCTCGTAGAAGCCGGCGCCGAAGGTTTTTTGCGCATACCCGCTGAACGCTGGCACGCGTGCTTCGCCGACGATCGTCCCGGCTGCCGGGCGGGGCTGGTCGTCGATGATGACCACGCCCGAAGCCGCGGCTTGTGCGACAGTCATCTGGAACGCCTTGTTCGACGGATCGCTCTTGCGGAAGACGAGCCCGTCCTTGATGTCGATGTCGGTCGTGTTCGGCAGCTTCCACTTGAAGGCAACGCCCTGGAGGAGCTTCTCCTTCGCGTTCAGGGCCGCGTAGAGGACGCCGCTGCCCACGGATTTCGTCCCGCGGCTGCCGAAGATGCCGAGGGCGTCGGGGCCGGCCTGCGTGTCCATCGCGTTGATGCTGACCGTCTCCAGGGGTACGCCAATCGCTTCGGCGGCGATCATGCTCCACGTTGTGCGCTGCCCGCCGCCGATGTCGGCGGCGCCGGTGTTGACGATGACCGACGCGTCCGCCTGGATCTGGACGACGGCGGTCATCGGCGGGCTGTTGGCGCCCTTGTTGCATGTGAAGCACATCATTCCGATGCCCTTTTGCGGCTTGCTCAGGTCAGCCGCGTTCTTCTTCCAACCCTTCCAGCGATTCTTCCAATCGAATAACTCGGCGCCCCGTTGCAGTGCCTCCAGGAGGCCGCAACTGGAGTACGGCAGATGCGTCACCTGGTCGATCTTCGTTTCGATGTTCTTGAGGCGGAACTCGAGCGGGTCCATGTTCAGGGCCTCGGCCGCCCGGTTCATCAGGTTCTCGGTCATAAAGTTGCCGGAGGATTCTCCGACCGAGCGCAGGGCTGACGTGTTCACCGTGTTGGTGAACGCCGAGAGGCCGTTCACCTTCACGTTCGGGATCTTGTACGTGCGCGTCGCCGACTCCCAGTCGTCGCTGTTGGCTGGGCTGCCGTATGCGCCACCGGGAACGTATGACGTGCCCTCGAGCGCGGTGATCGTGCCGTCCTTCTTGAGGCCGAGCTTGGCGGTCGCATAAAGCGGGTAGTTGTGGCCCGCATCCATGAAAATGTCCTTGCGGCCCAGCTCCCAGCGCACCGGCTTGCCGGTCTTCTTGGCAAGGAGCGCGGTGATGATGTGGTACGGGTGGCGGCCCGTCTTGTCGCCGAAGCCGCCGCCCGTGTCGTGGGCGAGCACGCGGACGCTCGCCTGCGGAAGTCCAAGCTCCGTCGCCACGGCCTGCGCGGTGCCGTGGGCCCATTGGGTTCCCGTGATGAGCGTCAGGAAGTTCCTGTCCCAGACCGCTACGGAGTTGTGCGGCTCCATCGCCACGTGCTGCTCAAATGACGTCTCGACCTGCACCTCGACGGTGAGTTCGGCTTCGGCGAAACCCTTGGCGGTGTCGCCGCGCACGTAGGAGAACTGCGGATCCCTCGTGGCATTTCCTGGGAGCGCCGATCGGACTTTCGCCGCCGCAGCTTTCAACGCCTCACGCGGATCAAGCACGAACGGCAGCGCCTCGTACTTCACGTCGATGAGTTCGAGTGCCTCTTCCGCGATCGCCGCGGAGTCGGCGGCGATCGCGGCGATCGGCTCACCCGCGAACGCCGGCTCGCCGGTCAGTGCCGGGCGCTGGGCTTTCGGCACATCCTTGTAGGTGATAACAGCGCGCACGCCCGAGTACTTCTCAGCCTTGCTCGTGTCGATCGAGCTGACTTTTGCATGCGGCACGGGGCTGCGCAGCACCTTCGTCCAGAGCATGCCTGGGAGGTACGTGTCGACCGAGTATTGAGCGCGCCCGGTGATCTTGTCTCGGGCGCGCGTGTCGATGGTTGGCTTTCCGACGACGCTTCCGGGCGGCACCTTTAGCGACAGATCGGCCTTCGCCACCGGCGCTATGCCCTGGCGGCGCATCGAGGCGCGGTCGGCCGCGATGTTGGCGGGCAACTCCTCGCCGCGCATGACACGCTCGATCTGGTCAACCCCGGTGCGAAGGCGGGAATTCCGCTCGCGCTCCAGAAGCTGGGGGTCCGCTTCGATCATGTCCCCCTGCACATAGCTAATCCGGCTGGGCCTTGTGCTGTCTGCCATTGATCGTGCTCTCCTCTTCCTCGCCGACTAGACCGCTGTGGCTTTGGCGGCGGCCTGAACGGCCGCCAGGATGTGCGGATACGCCGAACACTTGCAGAGGTTGCCCGACATCTCGTGGCGGATGTCGGCCTCCGTTGGCTTCGGGTTTCGCTGCAAGAGAGCCGTTGCCTGGAGCACCATCCCTGGTGTGCAGAACCCGCACTGGAGGCCCATGTTATCCATGAATGCCTGCTGGACCGCGCTCAGCTTCGTTCCTTGTTCGATGCCCTCAATCGTGACGATCTTCTTGTCGCCCTCACGAATCGCCAGGAGCGAACACGAATTGTGCGGGACGCCGTCGATGAGCACGGTGCAGGCGCTGCACTCCGATCGGTCGCAACTGATCTTCGTTCCCGTGAGGCCCAGGTTTTCGCGCAATACCTCGGCGAGCGTCTGATGCGGCGCCACCGAAACCCATTGGTCGGTGCCGTTGACGTTCAGCTTCACGATGGCCTGGTTGACCGGCTGACCGTCGGGCGTGCCCAACGAGGTTCCGCCCGCTTGCGCCACCGCCGTCGCCGATGATGCGGGCTTGTCGGATCCCCCGCCGAATGCGTTGATGCCGGCGGTAACGCCGGTGCCGACGGCGGCTCCCGCGGCGGCGGCCGTCCCGGCGCCGAGCAGGAAGCGTCGTCGCGTCACGCCACCGGGCCGTCCGCCGTCACCGGCCGGCTGCTGGTTTCTGGGTGCCGAGCCCGCGGACGGCTTGTCCGAGGCCTTTGGATCGTCATCAAACAGGTCGTTGTCGTTTGGCATGAAGTTCCCCGGTCTGTGGTTCAGCGAAATATAACCTTTACGCGAAGGATGTCAATTCATATTGAATGCGACATATCGAATCAGCGAATTGAAAGAGTGCCCGTTCATGCGGCGCGCAACGAAGACCAGTAGTGGCCCAGCCGGCTTCTTGGAGCAACACGTTCAGCGATCCACTCGGTTCTAGCAGGCTGTTGAAATTCTCTTGTCATAGGTTGCCAATTGCGCCCTGAATCTGATTATTCCAAAGACGCATGGCTTGTTGTCGAGTACAGCGACATTTGTCGGCAAAATCAAGGCCTGGTAGGTAGCGCCCGGCATTTGGCAGGGGGGTTATCGGGGCCCACGTCTGCAATCTGATTGACAATAATAGATTTCAATAAGTGATGTTTTGCATCCGTGAATCGGGATGTAAATCGTAACGCGAGATCTTTCCAGCGGCCTGTTCGTTTCGCGCCACGGGTGAGCCAGGACGAACGAATGCCGACGCTGTCGCCGGTAAGCGCCGGCGAACCGGCGTTATTCTCGAATCGAGGTTCTGATTTGTGGTAGCAGGGGAGAGACTTGAACTCTCGACCTCACGATTATGAGTCGTGCGCTCTGACCGGCTGAGCTACCCTGCCACGCGCCGCTCGGGGAATCCCAATCTATCAACCGGGCCGGGTGCGGGCAATTCAGGCGTGCCCCGAGACCGCCAGTGCGTAAC
>JAKALX010000423.1 GCA_021823905.1 Chloroflexota bacterium
AGGTGTAGAAGATCTCGGCATGGCCCATGTAGGTCGACAAGGCGAGCATCATCTGATCGATATCGGTGCCATCGGCATGCCAGCAAATCAGGCGACGAACCGCAAAGGTGTGCCGCCTATGTCTCCGGAGACATAGGCGCCACTATCTTCCCTCCCCGACTATGTCGGGTGGCGTTGGGGAAGCGGTCGAGCGGCCCGGCGATTTACCGATTGGCTCGAGTGCAAGCATCGCCCGTCACCCGACATAGTCCGTACGCTACAGGCTGTTCAGGAAACTCAGCAGTCGATCACTGGGTCGGAACAGTCCTCGACGTCCCTGTGGCTGCGCTGTCTTCGCCAGGGCCTTCTCCTTCATCGCGAGGGTTGCCTCGAGATACATTTGGGTGGTCTCGACCGACTCATGCCCCAACCAGAGCGCGATGACGGCACGATCAACACCGGCCTCGAGCAACCGGAGTGCCATGGTGTGGCGAAGCAGGTGGACAGTGACGCGTTTCCCCTGGAGGGAGGGGCAGACGCGGGCGGCGTTTGCGGCGTGCTTCGCGAGCAAGTACTGGACGCCGTGAACGCTCAGCCGCTCGCCTTTGACGTTCGGAAAGAGCAACCGTCCGTCGCCACGCGCCGGCTCGCGGAGCCAGTCCTTGAGGACCGCCCCCGTGGGTCTTGCCAGCGGCGTGCAGCGCTCCTTGCGGCCCTTGCCGACCACGCGAATGTGGGCGCCCATTCCGAGGACCAGGTCTTCACGGGTGGCGGCGGTGATCTCCGATAGCCGCAGACCCGTCTGCACCGCAGTCAGCATGAAGGCATGATCGCGCCGTCCGATCCAGGTGCGCAGATCCGGGGCGGCGAGGAGCGCATCGACCTCAGGGTGCGTGAGAAAGCGGACCAGTGTTCGGGTGAATCGCTTGCTCGGGATCGCAAGGACGCGCTGGATCTGCGCCGAGTGAGTCGGCAGCTCGTACGCCAGATACCGAAAGAACGAGTGGATGGCGGTCAAGCGGAGGTTGCGGCTGCGGACACTCAGGCCCCGTTGCTTCTCGAGGTGATCGAGAAAGACGCTCACCAGCGGTGCGTCGATGTCCTCGAAGAGGAGCCTGCCAGGCGCCTTGTGCAGGCGCTGCTGGACGAACTTCAGGAACAGACGGAAGGTGTCGCGGTAGGAGCCGATGGTGTGCGGGCTGACACGCCGCTCCTGCATCAGCCGCTGGGTAAAGAAGCGCTCCAGAAGGGGCGCCAGTTCGGTAGTGGGGCTCATGGACGCTGCTCCCAGTACCGCTCGAGGCGCGAGACGGCTTCGCGCATCAGTCCGGGCAGTGCACTCAGATACCAGTACGTGTCGCTCCAGTGGACATGGCCGAGATAAGTAGAGAGGGCCGGCAATCGCCGTTCGGGATCCTCCCCCGCCCGATACCATCGCAGCAGCGTAGTCGAGGCGAATCGATGCCTCAAGTCATGCAGACGAGGGCCACGACGGTCCGTTGGACCGCGCAACCCAATCTGGCGGGAGAGAGCGTGGAAGGTTCGGCGGATGTCTCCGCCGTCCAGGTGGTTGCCGCGGCTCGAGACGAACAGATAACCCGATACGGGTCGGCTCGCCCACAACCGCTTTCGCCGTGCGAGGTAGCGTGCGAGCACCCGGCAAGTCGAAGGGTGTAGCGGCACGAGGCGGTCCTTGCCGAACTTCGCACCGCGGATCGTGAGGACCCTCTGCTCGAGATCGATGTCCTTGAGCTGCAGGTTCTGGGCTTCCGACACGCGCAAGCCGGTGACGGTGAGCAAACCCAACAGACAATAATAGGTATAGGGCCGCAATCCGTGAGGCGGTAGCTTCAGGGCCGCGCGCAGGAGGTTGCGGATCTCCGGATCCGAATACAGGTATGGCCGGGCTCGCCTGGGGCGAAACGGCAACAGCGCTTCGGGCGGAACCTCGGTACGCGGATCTGTGGCGCGTCGGTAGCGCGCGAAGGATCGCACGAAGCTCAAGTGCTGCGCCCAGGTGGCCAGTTGGGCATCCGCCGGTTGCTTGGCCCAGGCAAGCGCCAGGGGAACCGTAATATACCGGGCCCGCCGCTGCTCCATGAACGTGACGAAATCGAGCAGCCTCGGCGCCACCCTGCGCAACCGGAATCCGAGACTGCGTCGCATGGAGAGGTACTCGTCGAGGGCCTGACGGAGCGTGTTCATCGCGCACCTCCCGGCCACGGGAGGGCCAGCGTCCGCAGAACCTCGAGGTCGACCTTGGCGTAGATCCCCGTGGTCTCGGGGCTGCGGTGACCCAGCAGCGCACCGATCTCCGCGAGTGAGGCGCCGTGGCGCAACAGCTCGCAGGCCAGTCCGTGACGGAACTGATGGGCGCCACGGGTGGGTGCCTGGACGGCGGCACGCACGAGCGCGTGCCGAACGACGGTGCTCACGGCGCTGGCACCGAGAAAACCACGCACCGGCGCCTGGGCGCGCAAGAACAGTCGCCGACAGGAGGTGCGCGGTCGTCCGTGCTGCAGGTAGGCGACGATCGCATCGCCGACCTCCTTGGGCAGCGGGAGTTGACTGCGCCGACCGCCCTTACCCCGTACGCTCAAGGAGCTCGCGGTCCAGTCAATGTCCTCCAGCTCCAGCGAAACGATCTCCCCGGCACGCAGTCCGAGTCTCGCCAACAGGAGCAGAATCGCGTAGTCGCGCCGTCCGACCGCAGTGCGGCGATCGACCTGTGAGAGCACTCGGCGCACTTGATCCGGTGATATCGCCCGGGGAATGAGCGGCATCGACCAACTCGCCACGATCGGCACCGCGCTGATCAAATCCGGCCGGACCTGCCCGAGGTAGCACCCGTAGTGCAGGAAGGATCGCAGCGCGGTGGTCAGCAGCTTGGCGCGCTTTACATGCAGGCGGGGTGCCTGGCGCCGGACGAATCGGACCACATCCCCCGCGCCTAGCTGGGGCAGATCAACGGGCCCCGTGCCGAAGCGGTCCTTGAGGAACTCCCCGACGAAGGATACGTAGTTGACAATCGTGGCCGGTGCGAGCAGCCGTTCCTCGCGAAGGTAGCGCTCGAACTCTTGGGCGCATCGCTGAACGGCCGTAGGGCTACCCGCGGCGACCGTCTCGGGCAGAATTACCCCTTGCTGGCAGAGATAGTCTCGGAACTGCCCCAGCGCAAACGCCTCGCCGGGAAGCATCCTGCTTCGCCGCCGGCGATGTCTCAGGTACCGAGCCCAGTGCTGAGCCTGGACCTCCGATGCCTGCGCCGCCCGCCCCACAAGCCAGCGACTGAAATCGGCTGCTATGCGGATTCGCTGCCGCAGCGAATCCGGCTGATACCCCTGATCGACTATCCACTCCGAAAATGGGCGAATGAAAGCAGCCAGGGGTCCCTCAGGTGGCCGCATCAAAACCAACCGGTCATTTACGACGTATCTCATGGCAGGCTCCTTCCCGACAAGCGGGATCGTTGAAAGGAGCCAAGACTATGTCCCCCGTGCCCTGCAGGGGTAGCGGGAAACCTAGGTCCGCAAAGCAATACGCGACATAGTCGGGGAGGAAAGATAGTGCCGCCTATGTCTC
>JAKALX010000031.1 GCA_021823905.1 Chloroflexota bacterium
ATAACTCACCGCGACCAGGTCGACGCGCTCGTCCATGCCTCGGCGGCGGGCCAGGCGGTGACCCTCCTCGCCTTCCGTGGCGACGAGGTGGTCGGCTACGTGAACGTCGGTTCAGACGGCCTCACCTGGACTCGGCATGTCCGTGAACTCCGTGTCATCGTCGCGGCCTCCATGCGGGGCCATCATCTTGGCCGCCTGCTCACCGAGCAGGCCTTCGCGATCGCCCGCGAGCAGGGCGCGAAAAAGATGATCGCTCAAATGACCGTCGACCAGGAGACGGCCATCGCGGCTTTCCGCCGCCTCGGTTTCGTTCCCGAAGCGCGCCTTCACAACCAGGTGATCGACCGCGACGGCCAGCTCCACGACCTGCAGATCATGAGCCTCGACGTCGACGCCTTCCAGGCACGCCTCGAATTCGCGCTCACTCCAACCATGCCCCAGGTCTGAGATTCCTATCGCCCGGTGAGCATGTAGTCCGACGGCACTTCACGCGAGGCGACTCCCGCCGCCATCGCGGCCATCGCCGCCGCCCGTGAAACCACGCGGTGCACGGCCGGTTCGAGCGTCGGAGGCAGCAACTGCCCTCTGTCCGAGAGCGAGACGATCGCCTCCGAGACGCCGGTGAACACGTCCGGGTGGTAGCTCCGGATCCCGCAGTCCAGTCCGCCCCGGCAGAGCCCCGGGAACGCAAGCATGTTGTTCGTGGCGCGGCCGTCGGTTGCCAGCGCGGCGCCCGCAGCCAGCGCGTCCGCGCTTTCGATCTCCGGGTTCGGGTTCGAGAGCGCGAATATGATCTGCCCAGGCCGGACCCACGCCGGGTCGATGAGGCCTGCCTTGCCGGTCGTGGCAACGACGATGTCGCACGAGGCCATGACTTCCCGCAGCTCGGCCGCCTGCCCACCCGCCGCAACGAGCCGCGCGACTGCCTCGCCGTTGATGTCGCAGCCGAGCACCGGGTTCCCCAGGTAGCGCATGAGGGCAACGGCGATCGCGTTGCCGGCAGCGCCCAGGCCCACGCACCCGATCTTCGCGCTCGAGAGATTCCGCTCCACGATCTTCGCGGCGCTGATGATCGCGGCGAGCACCACCGCCGCCGTCCCGTGCTGGTCGTCGTGGAAGACCGGGACGCCGCGATCGTTCAACCGCTGCTCGATCCCGAAACACGCCGGCGCGGCGATGTCCTCGAGCTGGACCACGCCGAACCCGGCTGACAGCAGTTCGATCCCGTCCACCATCCGGTCGGGATCGCTGCTTCGCGAAACCAGCGGGATGCCGTAGACCCCAACGAGCTGCGAGAGCAGCGCCGCCTTACCCTCGAGGATCGGCAGCACCGCGAGCGGCCCGAGATTCCCGAGTCCCAGAACAGCCGTCCCGTCCGACACGATCGCCACGGTGTTCGCCCGGATCGTGTAGTGGTCGGCCAGGCCTGGGTCTGCCGCGATCCGCCGCGCCACTTCGCCGACGCCCGGCGTGTAGACCCGCCGCAGGTCCGCCTGCGTGTGCACCGGGTAGCGTGATTGAACGACCAGCTTCCCGCCGACGTGGAATTCCAGGACCTCGTCGCGGACTTCCAGGACCTCGGCGTCGCCGATCGCGACAATCGCCGCGACCGTTGCCGCGATCTCCGCCTCGTCGCTGAAACCAAGGTCGATGTCGCGGACGCGGCTCAGCGGGCCGATGAACACCGTCCGTACGTCGCCCACGCTCGCGTTGTGCTCGGCGATGACGGCAAGGACGTGGGCCAGCACGCCAACCCGGTTCGCGGTCCGGATACGCAGCGTGCGGAACACCGATGAATGCGTTTCGAGCTGGGTGCTCTCCTCCACTGGCGTCTCCAGGTCTGGCTTTTTCGGCGCCGTCCACCCGAGCCGTCGCCCGGGCTCTACTTGAAGCGCATGGCCGCCTCGCGTCAAGAGCCTGGAGTTCCCGGATCAGCGTTCGTTCGGGCTCTTGTTCTTCAGTTAGCCAGCGCCAGCAGCTCGGTCAAACTGTCCAACGGCTCCCGGCCGTGCTCCCACTCGGGCCGCGCCTGGTAGAAGCGCTCCTCGCCGTAGAACCGATCGCGCAGATCCTCGGGGATCCGCGCGAACATGCTGTTTTCCCCGAACTGGCTGCGGTGCATACCCGCCGCACGGCGCTTCTCGTCAACGAGGTCGCTCACGTCGTGAACGAGGCTCACCTGCGGGTCCGGTTCCTGCATCGCGCGGTCGAACCGGGCCCGGCGTTCCGGGTCAATTGGCTCTGGCAAGAGGCCGCGCCGCTCGAGCTCCATATACATTCCGGCGAACCGCTTCATCGTGAAGGCGCCCCAGAACAGCCGCTTTGGCGACCATGGATTCCCGCTCTCCGGGAACGCGGTCGGATCTCCAGCCTGTTCGAACGCCGCAAGCGTGTGCCGGTGCACGGCGATGTGGTCCGGGTGGCCATAGCCGCCGTTCGGGTCCCATGTGAACACGACGTGCGGCCGCAGCTCCCGCATCAGGTAGACCAGTTGTCCAACGACCGCTTCGGCCGGCTGGGAGTGCAGGCAACGAGGGTCGTCGTTCTCGGGCGTGCCCGCCATGCCGCTGTCCCGGTAGGGGAGAAACCGGACGTCCGCCAGCCCGATCTGGGCCATCGCGGCCCGCAGCTCCAGCTCCCGCACGTAGCCCAGCGTCTCCGGGGTCGCCAACCGAGGATCGCTGATCTCGCCCACTTCACCGCGCGTCGCGCACACGAGCGTGACCTCCGCGCCGAGGCGCAGGAACCGCGCCAGCGTTCCCGTCACCTGGCCTTCGTCGTCCGGATGTCCATAGGTCGCGAGTACTCGCAGTTGCTTCATCGGCGCATTTCAACACACCGCCGAATCACAGGCATCTGCCTCGCGCGGTCTCGCCAGCGTTTTACTTGAAGCGATAGGTGATCCGCCCGCGCGTCAGGTCGTACGGCGACAGCTCCACCAGCACCCGGTCGCCCGGCAGGATCTTGATGTAGTTCTTGCGGATCTTCCCGCTGATGTGAGCGAGCACCAGGTGCCCGTTCGCCAGCTCCACCGTGAACATCGCGTTCGGGAGCGGCTGGGTTACGCGCCCTTCGACTTCGATTCCCTCTTTCGCCATACAACCCTCTCTCGTGGTTTCCATCGGAGCCGCGGCCCCGGCTGCCGCACTCGCCCCATCATCGCACAGCCCACGCCTGAAGGCGCGCGCAATCGATCCGCTTCCACGCCAGGGCCGACGGTAACGGAGGGCTCCGGCGTCGAATGGGCTCACGCGGCGCGTCAGCATCGCCGTTCGCGACGATTCTCGGCGCTGATGGCCATGGTTCCACTCGGGGGCGGAGCCCTCCGTTGCCGTCGGGCCGAGGATTCCCTCCCCCGGTAGGGCGCCGCGGCTCCTCAGTCGCCGCTGCCAATGGGCAACAGCGACTCGTAGAGCAGCTCGACCTCTTCGTCCGCGACCTGCCGCAGCTCCATCGCCAGGTGAACCAGCGGGCCGAGGAGCGCGGCACTCGGCGGGCCCGCCGAGTGGTTCGCGTCCGCCAGCTCGGGCAACAGGTGTTGCAGCTCAGCGTCGAGCCGTTCGATGCGCGAGATCAGCCGAGGCTCCTCGCGGCTCAAGCCTTCTTTCAGACCGCCGTCGTCTTCCAGAGTGTGCAGGTGGTACTCGACCGCCCTGGTGCAGGCGGCCAGCGCCTGGCGCACCTCGTCGTACCAGGGCTCAACCGCCGGAGCGGCGGCGATCACCTGCTGCAGCCGTTCCGTCGCCGCAAACAGCGATGCCGAGATCGGGCTCATCGTTGTGCCGGGCCGTTCTTCCGTCGTCATCCTGGCGCCTCCTGCCCACGAGTGCCCGCACCACGCAGGAACTCGATGATCCGTTCGTAGAGGATCTTGCCTTCCTCTTCGGGCGTCCCGCTGACCAGCTCCCGCCGCCGTCCGCTCGCCTGCGCGGCCTCCTTGAGTCCCGCGACCGACGTCGGCGAGCCCGCCAGGCCCAGGTGCTCGCGATCGACGCCGAGGTCGTCAGCCGTCCAGGTCGTCACGAGCTCCTCGTTATCGAGCAGCGCGAACCGTCCGGTGTCCATGAACCGCGGCTCGTTGCAGCTCACCTTGACCGACACGACCGCGGGGAGCGGTACGTCGAGCACTTCTTCGCCGTCGCGGACCTCGCGAGTCACCACCAGGTGGCGCTGACCGGGTTCGAAGTCGACGTCCATCGCGTACGTCGCCTGCGGGATGTCCATCCAGGTGGCGATTCCGGGCGGCACCTGGGCCGTGGCGCCGTCCGACGACTCCTCGCCGCAGAGCACCAGGTCGACGTCGCCGAGCTTCTCGATCGCCCGTGCCAGCGTCAGCGACGTCGCCAGCGTGTCGGCGCCGCCAAATGCCCGGTCGCTCAGGAGATACGCATGGTCGGCGCCCATTGCCAGCCCCACGCGGAGCGTTGGGATGACGAACGGCGGGCCCATCGACATGAGCGAGACACGCCCGCCGAAGCGGTCCTTCAGCGCCAACGCCGTCTCCAGCGCGTTCATGTCGGGCGGGTTGATCTCGGAGCGCGCATTCGCGCGGTCGAGCGTATTCGTTTCGCGGTCGACGCCGACTTCTTCCGACTTTGGCACGACCTTGAGACAGACGAGGGTATGAAGCTCGCGGGTCATTCGGCGCCTCCATGCGACTGCAGCTCGGCCACCAGCGCTTTCACGACGGGCGCCACCTCATCGACGATGCAGATGTCCGCCGACTCGAAGATCGCCGCCTCGGGGTCCTGGTTGACGGCAACCACCATCTCCGCCTGGTCGATCCCGCAGGTGAACTGCGATGCGCCGCTGGCGCCCCAGACCAACGCCAGTTTCGGCCTCGCGATCACCCCGGTCTGGCCGATCTGGCGCTCCCGCTCCGCCCAGCCTTCGTCGACGGCCACGCGAGTCGCGCCGATTTCAGCGCCCAGCGCCTGCGCGAGCGCCTCGATGTTCGGCATCTCGCCGCGCGCGCCCGCACCGGCGACGACGAGTCGCTCGGCGCGAGAGATGTCCACGCCCGTCTTGCGGTGCCGTGCCACGACCTTCACAAGGCACTTCGCCGCCGGCACGTCGACGTTGACGCGTTCGACTTTCGCGGCCGCCCGGTCCGCCGCGGCCGGCTCCGGGAACACGCCGGGCCGTACCGTCGCCATCTGTGGCCGGTGTTGCTCGCAACGGATGGTGGCGAGGACGCCGCCGCCGAAGCCGCTCACCTCGCCGAGTAGCAGCCCGGTCCCAGCCTCGAGAGCAAGGTCGGTGCAGTCGGCCGTCAGGCCGGTTCGCAGCATCACCGCGAGGCGGCCCGCGAGGTCGCGCCCGTAGGCGGTTGCCCCCAGCAGGAAGATGTCCGGCTTCTGCGTGCGGATCACTTGGTCGACCGCGTGGGCATAGGCCTCGGCGGTGAATTGCGTGAGCAGCGGGTGGGCCACGGACACGACCCGGTCGAGGTCGAGTTTGGCCGCTGTCGCTTCGAGCGCGGCGAGGTCGCCGCCCACGAGCAGGCCCGTAAGCTCGGCGCCGGATTCCGTGGCGAGCGCTCGCGCCTTGGCGAGTAATTCGAGGCTCACCGGCGCGAGCACCCCGGCGTCCTGCTCCAGGAACACCCAGATCCCGCGCGCCTCTTGTGGCGAATAGGCAGGGTCGATCATCGGCTGGCCTCCGTTGGAGCCGCGGCGCCGATTCCGGCGAGCACGGCGAGTTCGGCGAGGTCCATGACTTTCAGGTTCCTGGCGCCAGCGACGCTGGCGCCATCCTCCAGGCACGAAATGCAGTGCGGACACGTCGTCACGAGGTACGAAGCGCCCGTCCCGGCCGCCTCCCGCGCCCGCGAGGTTGCGAACCGGTCCTCTGGCAGGGTCTCCATCCACATCCGGCCGCCGCCACCACCGCAGCACAGCGTCTCTTCCCGCGAGCGTTCCATCTCTTCGATCGAGACTCCGGGAATCGCCGCCATGATCGTCCGCGGCGCCTCGGTTTCGTCGTGGTGGCGCGCCAGGTAGCACGGGTCGTGAAAGGTCACTTTCGTGGGCTCAAGACCCGCGAACGAAACCTTCCTCTCCGCGACCAGGTCGCGCAGGAGCTGGCTGTAGTGCCGCACCCGGAACGCCTCGCCGATGCCGGGGTAGTGGGTGAACGTGTCATAGCAGTGCGGCGAAACGGTCACGACGTCGGTCGCTCTCTCGGCGGCGAGCTTATGGCTGTTCGCCTGGGCGATGCGCTTGAAGTATTCCTCGTTCCCCAGCGAGCGTGCCGGGTCGCCGCAACACGGCTCTTCGTCGCCGAGCGTCCCGAAGGAGATCCCCGCCGCGCGGAGCACGCTCACCACGGCCCGCGCGATCTTCTGTCCGCGCCGGTCGTACGAGGCGGTACAGCCGACGTACAGGAGCACCGAATGCTTCGTTGCGTCGAACCGCGGGATGTCGAGGCCATTGGCCCATGCCGACCGTGCCGACGGCGGCCTGCCCCACGGGTTTCCGTCCCAGTGCATGTCCCAGAGGACGCCGCTGAGGCCATGGGGAACCGACCGTTCTTCCCAGGCCAGGCTGCGCAACCCCAGCATCACGTCGCTGATCGGAACCTCGTGCGGGCAGTGCTCCTCGCAGGCGCCGCACGTGGTGCAGCGCCAGACTGCCTCGGCCCAACCGTCGATGCCCAGTTGCGCCCGCCGCATCACGCTGCGGACGCCGATCGAGGGGCCGGCGACGAGCCCCCAGGGGCAGGTCGCCGTGCAGGTGCCGCACTGGTAGCAGGCGGCAGCCTCGCCTTTCGTTGCGAGCAGGACGCGGTCCCAGCGGTCGTCGTCCAGCAGCAGGACTTCTCGCGTTGGCGCGGTCACGCCATCACCTCCTGGGGCGCGGGCGATCCGGACGCGTGGCGTTTCACCACTTCATCCATCTCGCGCATCTTGGCGGCGAAGATCTTGCCCTCCGAGGCTGACACCCACTGCAGTTGCAGGCGCTCCTCGGCGATGCCCTTCCTGGCGAACTTGCGCTTCCAGAAGTTGAAGCGCTTCTCGGTCTGGTAGTTGGCGTCGATGTAGTGGCAGTCACCGAGCCGGCAGCCCGTGACCAGCACCGCCCCGGCGCCGTCGTCGAACGCCCGCGTGATGAAGTCCTCTTCGACGCGGCCCGAGCACATCGACCGGATGACGCGGCCGGATGCCGGGTACTGGACCTTCTCGATGCCCGCCTGGTCGGCGCCCGCATACGAGCACCAGTTGCAGGCGAAGACGATGAACTTCTCCGCCGCGTTGCCAACCAGCGCCGCGTCGATCTGGGCGTAGATCTGCTCCTTCGTAAAGTACGGCATCTCGATCGCGTCGAAATTGCACTCGGCGGAGCAGGTTCCGCAGCCCTCGCAGGCCGCCTCGATGAAGTTGATGTCGCCCGTCTTCACCTTGCCGACGAGCTCGATCGCATCGAACGGGCAGACCGGCACACAGCGCCCACAGATCGTGCACTTGCTCATGTCCACGCGCGCCGTGATCGGTTCCTTCTCGATGGTGTCGCGCGAGAGCAGGATGCCGGCCTTCGATGAAGCGGCGAGCGCCTGGGCGACGGCCTCGCGCACGTCCTTCGGGTACTGGGCCGTCCCGGCCAGGTAGATGCCGGCCGAACCGGCCTCCGCCGGCCCCAGCTTCGGATGGCGCTCCAGGAGGAAGCCGTCCTCGCTGTGCGCCACCTTTAGCTGCGCCGAGACGTTCTCGTCGGCCGGCTCGAAGCCGACAGTCAGCACCAGGGTGTCCGTCGGGATCGCCAGCCGCTCGCCGGTCAGCGTGTCGTCGACGCTCACCAGCCCGTTGGCGAATTCAATCGCCTCGTCGGCTTCCGCGGCGGGGTCGTAGCGGAAGAACTGCACGCCCTCGCGCAGCGCCTGCTCGTACTCTTCCTCGGCGTGCCGGCTGAACGTCCGGATGTCGCGGTAGACCACGCGAACGCGCTTGCCCTCGCGGCGCAGGTTGAGCGCCTGGTGGACCATCGATTCGCAGCAGTAGCGCGAGCAGCCGCGACCGTCGATCCGCGATCCAACGCAGCCGACGAACGTCACGTGTTCGCCGAGGTCGCCCTTCTTCTCCAGCTCCAGGTTGGTGATCACTGCCGGGTTCTCGCCGTAACCGAACTCCGTCGGCTTGTAGGGCTTCGCGCCCATCGCCATGATCACCGCGCCGGCCTGGATCTCCTGGCCGTCGGTGAGCCGGGCGTTGAAGTCGCCCACATGACCGCCGATCGTTTCGATTTCGACGCCACGGTGCACCTGCACGCCCGCGCGGAGCATGTCGCCAGCGATCGTTGAGAGCAGGCCTTTCGCTTCCACGCCTGACGGCGCCAGTTCGCCCAGGTCCCGCAGCAGGCCGCCAACCGCGTCAGCGCGATCGACCAGATGGGTGACGTAGCCCTGCTCGGCCAGGTTCGTCGCCGCCACCATGCCGGCGATCCCGCCGCCGATCACCAGTGCCGACTGGTTCACCGGCTGGATGCCCTCCGTCAGCGGCGTCAGGAGCTCGGCCTTCTTGACGCCCATCCGCACCATGTCGAGAGCTTTCTCGGTGGCCGCTTCCCGCTGGTGCTTGTGCACCCACGAGTCCTGGTTGCGGAGGTTCACCATCTCCAGCAGATACGGGTTGAGGCCGGCGCGCAGCATCACGCGCTTGAACGTCGGCTCGTGCGTCTTCGGCGAGCAGGCCGCCACGACCACGCGGTTGATGCCCTTGTCGCGGATCACCTGGCCGATCTCGGCCTGGGTGTTGCCCGCGCAGCTGAACATCTGCGACTGCGTGTGCACGACGTTCTCGAGCGTCCCGGCGTACTGCACGACCTTCGGCACGTCGACGACGCCCGCGATGTTGCTGCCACAGTGGCAGACGAACACGCCCGTGCGAATCTCGCCGTCGGTCGGCATGGCTTCGGCCATCTCTTCCTTTGGCCAGTCGCGGTTGCGCACGTAGGTGAGCGCCGAGGCCGCGGCGGCGCCGCCTTCCGCCACGCTGTCCGGGATGTCTTTCGGTCCCGTCGCGCAGCCCGCGGCGAAGATGCCCGCGCGCGTCGTGTGAATGAGCCCGCCCTCGCCCTCGGCCGAGGCGATGAACCCGTCGTGGTCCATCTCGACGCCGAGGACGCCGGCCAGCTCGGCGAGCCCTTCCGGCGGCTTCACGGCCGTCGCCAGGACGACCATGTCGAAGTCTTCCTCGCGCACGCCGCCGTTGACCGTGTCCTCGTAGCGGACGCGGAGGTTGTCGCCGTTCGGCGTCACCGACGCCGGCCGCCCGCGATAGAACTTCGCGCCTTCGCCCTTCGTTCGCTCCAGGAACCCGTCGAAGCCCTTGCCGTACGCTCGCAGGTCCATCGAGAGCACGGTCACGTCCTTCACGCCGTGGTCGATCGACTGGTACGCGTGCTTGATCGAGTACATGCAGCAGAAACGCGAGCAGTAGCGCTCGAAGTGCTCGTCACGCGAACCGACGCAGAGCACGAACAGGATGTTGTGCGGGTGCCGCCCGTTCGAGGGCCGCATGATCTCGCCGCCCGTCGGACCCACCGAGGTCAGCAGCCGCTCGAACTCCATCGAGGTCAACACGTCCGGGTGCTGGCCGTAGCCGTACTCCGAAACGAGCAGCGGGTCGATGAGCTCGAAGCCCGTGGTGACCACGATCGAGACGACTTTCCGCTCGATCGTCGAAACCAGCGGCATGGCGTAGTTGATCGCCTTCGGCGGGCACGCCTCCAGGCAGCGGTTACACGCCATGTAGTTCGGCGGCTCGTTCAGGCAGTGCTCGATGTCGATGACATAGGCGCCGGGAACCGCCTGCGGGAACGGCGTGTAGATCGCCTTCCGTGAGGCCATCCCCACGTCGAATTCGTTGCTCAGGAGCACGGGGCAGGCCGGTACGCACTCGCCGCAGCGCGTGCACTCGCTCGAGACGAACCGCGCGTTCTGGCTGATCTGGACGGTGAAGTCGCCCGCGCTTCCCTCAACTTTCGAGACCGTTGCGTTGCTCAGCAGTTCGATATTGGGATGCTGCTCAACCTCCGAGAGCTTCGGCGCTTCGATGCAGATTGAGCAGTCGAGCGTCGGGAAGTTCTTGTCGAGCGCGGCCATCTTGCCGCCGATGGCGGGCGAGCGTTCGACGAGGATGACCCGCGCGCCGGCGTCCGCCAGGTCGAGCGCCGTCTGGACCCCGGCGATGCCGCCGCCGATAACGAGGACCTGGTCGTTCATGCCTGTGACCTCTGGCCGTACTCGAAGCCCGCGTTGAATGCGTTCAGGTTCAGCGGGATCGTCTTTTCGGGAACCGAGCTCTTGATCGCCTCTTCCATCGCGGCCCGGCTGACGACGTTTGTAGCCCCCGTGAGGAAGCCCAGCATCGCGATGTTGGCCACGATTCGCCGGCCCATGTCCTCGGCGATGCGCGTCGTTGGCGCGCCAAAGCACTTGGGAACGGCGTCGGCCGGGACGAGGTCCTCGTCGATGAGGACGGTCGCGTTCTCGGCCATGTCGCTCGAGTACTTCCGCGCCGCTTCCTGCGACATCAGGACGAGGATGTCGGGCCGCGTGAGGACCGGGTAGTCCACGGCGTCGTCGTCGATGACCACCTCAGCCGCACAGGCGCCGCCACGAGCCTCGGGCCCGTAGGACTGGCTGAAGACCGCGTCCTTGCCGTCGTAGAGCGCCGCCGCTTTCCCGAGGATGTAGCCCGACATGATGATTCCCTGGCCGCCGAAACCGGCAAGCCTCACTTCATGCCTCGCCATGCAGCACCTCCTCGATTGCCCACTTCTCGACCGCGGGCCGGAACGGCGCGCGGTCCCGGTTCACGAAGTTCCCAAGGACGATCGGCTCGTCTTCAGACATCGAAAGCCCGACGTCCGCCAGGTTCGCGTTGTCGTCGACGATGCTCCGTCGCCGGTAGAACCACATCTCGTCACGTCCTTCGCCAAGGTCGTTGGCCTTGCCGAAGCCCACCGGGCACGGCGAGAGCACCTCGACGAAGCTGAAACCCGGCTTCTTGATTGCCACGCGCATCGACTCGCGCAACTGCCGGACGTGCAGCGAAGTCCAGCGCGAGATGTAGACCGCGCCCGCCGTTGCTAGCAGGTGCGGCAGGTTGAACGGCTCTTCGTAGTTGCCGTTCGGCGTGGTCGAAGTCGTCGCTCCCCGCGGTGTCGTCGGGCCTGCCTGGCCGCCGGTCATCCCGTAATTGAAGTTGTTTACGCAGATGACGGTCAGGTCGATGTTCCGGCGCGCAGCATGGATCAGGTGATTGCCGCCAATCGCGGAAAGGTCGCCGTCGCCGCTGATCACCGTCACCTGCAGCTCCGGGTTCGCGACCTTCAGGCCCAGTGCATAGGGAATCGCACGCCCGTGCGTGGTATGGAACGAGTCGAGGCTCAGATAGCCCGCGACGCGTCCGGTGCAGCCGATTCCCGATACGGCGACGTGGAGCGGAACCGGGATCCCCGACGCCTGCACCGCGTCCGTATAACAGGACATAACCGAACCAAGCCCGCACCCCGGGCACCAGATGTGGGGAAGACGATCAGACCGCAGTAAGAGGTCGGTCGGATGCCGATCGGCGACCATTTCCCTGGCCATGGCGCGCTGCCTCCTTTATCGATTGAAAGATGATCTCCGGTGGCATCAACGCGCCGCCGGCATGATGAGCGCCGAGTACTGGCGCCGCTGACACGCGCTCGACTTCGCGCCTGACCTGGCCGAGATTCAGCTCGGCGACGACGATCGCGTTCACACGCTGGCTCACGGCGCGCACCTGTTCCTCCGGGAACGGCCAGAGCGTGATGAGCCGCAGGATTCCCGCGCGGATTCCCGCCTCGCGCGCCATCGAGACCGCCCTCTTCGCCGTGCGAGAGGTGCTGCCGAAGGTAACGACCGCGATTTCCGCGTCTTCGAGCCCGACCTCCTCGACGTCGATGATCTCGTCGGTGTGGAGGGCGATCTTGTCGTAGAGCCGCCGCACGAGCCGGTCGTGCGCGGGAGCGTCGGTCGCCGGGTAGCCGCGCTCGTCGTGAGTCAGGCTGGTGACGTGTGCGCCGATTCCCTTGCCGGGCGCCGGCATGAGCGGAACCAGCGTCGAGTCTGGCGCCCGGAATGGCTCGTAGGCAACCGGGATCGGGATCGGCTGCATGCGCCGCGGGGTCCGCACGATGTCCTTCGCCGCGGGGATGACCACCCGTTCCGTCAGGTGGCCGATCGCCTCGTCGGCAAGGATGATCACCGGGTGCCGGAAGCGGTCCGCCAGGTTGAACGCCCGCACCGTCAGGTCGAACATCTCCTGGCAGGAGCTGGGCGCCAGCGCGATCGCCTGGATGTCGCCGTGGCTTCCCCATCGCGCCTGCATCACGTCGGCCTGCGCGACGAGCGTCGGCAGGCCGGTCGACGGCCCGCCGCGCATGACGTTCACGATCACGCACGGCGTCTCCGTCATTGCCGCCAGCCCGATCGCTTCCATCATCAGGCTGAAGCCCGGACCCGATGTCGCCGTCATCGACCGCACGCCGCCCCAGGCTGCGCCGATGACCGACGTGATGCTCCCGAGCTCATCCTCCATCTGCACGTATGCCCCACCGACCGCGGGAAGGCGCCGCGCGAGCCGCTCCGCGACCTCGGTCGAAGGCGTGATCGGGTAACCGCCGAAGTAGAGGCAGCCGGCGGCCAGCGCGCCCTCGGCGCAGGCCGTGTCGCCGTTCATGAACTGGTTGCCTGTCAGGACTCGTTGCTCAGTGGCTGGCACTGCCCACCTCCGTCACCTCTTCCGAGAAGATCGCGAATTCCGGGCAGACCAGATTGCAGAACTGGCAATTGACGCAGGAGTCTTCCTTGCCAGCCGCCACCACCGCATAGTGGTACCCCTTCGCGTTCAGATCGTCCGAACGCTCCAGGACGTCCTGCGGGCAAAACTCCATGCAGAACTGGCAGTCCTTGCAGCGGTTCGGGACGATGAAGACCTGTCCCCGCGGAACCCGAAACTGTTCGAGCCCGGCGTCCATTGGACGCCGAATCATGGTGGTTCTCACTGCATCATTCAGCCTTTCTACGTGTCTCCGCCTCCGGCGAGAGGGCCGGGCGGGCCCTCGGGGGCAGGACCGTGTTCCCAAACAGCCGAAACCAATCGCTCGACCTCGTCCGCCGGGTAGCGCCGCTGTCCACCGAGCGTTCGCACCGAGGGCAGGATGCCCTCGTTTGCCCACCGCGTGACCGTTTGCGGAGCCACCCCGAAGCGCGCGGCAACCTCGCGTCGCGTCAAGAGCTCGGCATACCGTTGATTCGGGATTGCCGTTTTGGTCGTCATGATCGTTTCGCGCCAATTAGACGCATAGAGCGCATCAACGGTCGTGATGCACGTGCATCAGTTCAGGGGCCAAATTGATGCAATAACACCAATTTGCTCGGTCTATCGCACCAGGCCGTCGCGGTACGCCATCGCCACGACTTCCATCCGGCTATGCACCGCCAGCTTGGCCAGCAGGTGTTGAACGTGGTTGCGCACCGTGGTTGGCGTCAGGCCCAGCGTTCGGGCAATTTCCTCGGTTGTCTCGCCACGGCAGAGCGCTGCCAGCACCTGCCGTTCGCGCCTGGTGAGGGGCAACGGCTCGGAGGTGGCCGCGCCTCCGTTGTCGCTCTCGCCGGTCCCCGTCGTCCTCGCGACCGGCCGGCAGAGGTGTATCACTGTGCCCGCCGTTCCCTCCGAGCCGAGCACAATCGTGCTCACTTCGACGAGCACGTGCTCGCCTCCCCGGACGCGTGCCTGCAGTTGCAGCGGCGAGGGCGCCGTCCCGGTCAGGGAGGCGCGGATTACCGGGCAGCGCAACCGGCAGAAGCGGTGTCCCACCTCGTCCGCCGCCGCGACCAGGGTGTAGCAGTGCTCTCCGATCGCGGCCGCCGCGCTGTGCCCGAAGACGCGCGCCGCCTCGCTGTTCCAGGCGATGACCCGCTGGTCAGCGTCGACCGCGAACATCGCCTCGGCGCTGCTCGCCGCTGCCAGGCCGTTGACCCGCTTCCGAGATTCGAGTGCGTTCACGCCCGGATCCCCTTCGGCGTGCACCCTGGACGGAGAGGCCCGCTCATGCAACGGCGAACTGGTCCTCTTCCCGGCGACCAATGGTCCTTTGATGGGCCAGAACCGGCGGCCCTACCCCTGCTGGCGCCGCTGATGCATCGTGCCGCTCTCCGCGGCCGCCCTGAACGACGCCTCCATCGCTTTCCCCGCGTCGGCGAGCGACCAGCGCTCATTCGCCGAGATCACGCGGATCGGCTCCGGATTGCTGTACAGCGTGATGTTGTATCCACTGGCGCCCACAACCCAGCCGTTCATCCACGACGACTCCTTGCCCGCGAGGTAGGTCACCGGGATCGCCACGTTGTCGGGCGATCGCACCGGGTCGTCGTCTTCCATGATCACGCGCCGCCGCTCGGTTGGCACGGTCGCGGTCATGCGCGTCGCCGCGCCCGGGGCAATCGCGTTCGAGGTCACACCGTAGCGTGCAAGCGAGTTGGCGCACGAGTAGGTGAACCCGACGATCGCCATCTTGGCCGCGGCATAGTTCGGCTGGCCCGGCGCCCCGAAGAGGCCCGAACCCGAGGTGAAGTTGATCAGCCGGTAGTTGCCCTCGCGCGCCTGCCGCCAGTAGATCGAGGCGAACTTCGTGGTGTTGAACGTGCCCTTCGCGTGCACCGCCATCACCGAGTCCCAGTCGTCCTCGCTCATGTTGAAGACCATCCGGTCGCGCAGGATCCCGGCCACGTTCACCAGCACGTCGAGCCGCCCGAACTCGTCCAGCGCCTTGCGGACGATGTTCTCCGCCGCGTCGTAGTCCGCCACGTTGTCGAAGCTCGCCACCGCCTTGCCGCCCAGCTTGCGGATCTCTTCCACCACCTGGTTCGCCGGCGCGTCGTCCGGCACTGAGCCGTCAACCGCTACGCCGAGGTCGTTGACGACCACTGCCGCGCCCTCGCTCGCCAGCTTCACCGCGCACGAGCGCCCGATGCCGCGGCCGGCCCCCGTAACAATGCAGACGCGCCCGTCCAGTGAACCCATGGCCTGCCTCCTTCGCTAATGCGCGCGAGTATACCGGCGCGCTTGAGGCCCTGCGAGGTCCCGCCCGATGTGAAACGCGCCAGGTCGTATCCATAACGCGGATTGAGCCCATCGAAGCCGATCACACAACACGAAACATTCTCGTAACGTGAACGACTTAGAGTTTGCGAACGGCGGCCATACGGCCCCCGGCCGGAGTGCCGAACGTGATCCACTACCAGGGCCCCTGCTGCGACGGCGTCCATCAGTGGCACGACTGGGTCTGGGCCATGGCCCAGTACCCCGCCCGCGGCAAACAACTCGAATCCGTCTGGACCCGCGTCTGCGCCGATTGCCAGGCGGTCGAAGTTCGTCGCACCCCCGCGAATCAACGCCCGATCGACGATGGCTGCCCCGGCACGATCCTCAGCGGCCGCGCTCCCGGCCACCTCGCCTCCTGAGGGCGGCTACCCGAGCTTCAGCCCCCCGAGGAACTGCCGTACCGCCTCGTTGAACGCGGCCGGCTTGTCGATGTTCGAGGCATGCCCGGCGCCTTCGATCACCACCCGCCGCGCGCCCGGGATCTTCGCCGCCATGTAATCGGTGGCCGCCAGGAACGGCTGGTCCTCCGACCCGACGAGGACGAGCGTTGGCACGGCGACCTTCTCCAACACGTCCATCACGCGCGAGTCGACCTGCGCCAGCATCCCGCGCGCCGCGTTCGCCAGCCCCTGCGCTGATCGGTGCGTGCTCACGCGTACCTCGGCGCTCGTGCCGAGAGCGTCCAGTCCCTGCTCCTCGAACGCTTGCGCCCGCAGGTATGACGTCTCGTTCCAGCCCTCGCGCGCCTTCGGGTTGCGGTAGCCCGGGCCCGTGTCGAACAGCATCAACGCCTGCACCATCTCCGGATGCGAGGCATAGAACGCCAGCGACATGTAACCGCCGAGCGAGAGGCCACCGATGACGGCCTTGCTCGCGCCACAGGCCCCGAGGATTGCCTTCATGTCGGCCACGGTCAACTCTTCCGAATAGAGCGACTGGTCATCGGGGCTATCGCTCTCGGCGTGTCCGCGCAT
>JAKALX010000424.1 GCA_021823905.1 Chloroflexota bacterium
CTAAGACCAAGGCGCACGCTTCATACTGTCTCCCGTGTTGATGCCCGAACGTTGATAACTTGCGGCCGTCTCGCACGCTTGCCGCCGACACCAGGGATGATCGTGATGCCATTGATCGGCTCGTACAAGCAGCCGACCGCGCCGCCGTAGCGACGACGACGCAGAAGGCCGTCGCGGCCGAGTTCGTGGATGAACGTTTGGGATACGCCCAGCTCCTTGGCGATGTCGGCCCCACACCGATAGCCTTTGGCAAGCAGGCGGTCGCGACAGCTGGTGAGTCCATACGTGCGGCGAACGAAGCCCACCGTCTTGTTAGTGAACGGCCGTCGTTGCCAGGTCCGATGACCGGCGATGTTCAACTGTCGAGCTGCTTCAGTGTCGGTGCAGGTATCGAGGAGCACATCGAGTGCCTGGATGACCTCCGGCTTTGTCTTGCGTATCAGCGCCATGGGTTTTGGCCGATCAGTCGTCAGTGTCGTGGTCTGCCCGCCTCGGAACCGAACGTGGATGGCGACATGCTCGGCCTTGAGCAAAGTAATGTCTTCGATCAGCAGTGCCAACATCCGCTTGCGCTCGCTCGAGGCCGTGCGTGGATCGGCCCATACGCGCGGGAAGTCTGCGGCGAGGGAGCGGATCTTGGCTCGCGCCTCATCGTTCAAGAGCCCCTCGTCGGCCTTGCGCTGTCGCTCGTGCTCCTGCTCGAGCGCATCGAGATTGCGCAGCCGCTCATTCCAGTCGGCTTCCAGCGTGCCGGCGACGAGACGGTTATCCGGATCAACCTTGAGATATCGCCGACGCGCCAGTTCCGCATCGTAGCGTGCGCGTTCGAGCTGTGATCGGCGCAGTTGATCGGCCTGCTCTATCCGTCCGGCGATCTCATCCTGCACCGCGAGGGCCACCTCGAGCGTCGCGGGCGCGACAGTCTTGAGCAAGAGTTGGCTGATCGCCTCGTCGACGTCGATGCCACGGATTGATTGGCAGGTTGTACCAGCGCGGCGTACCACTTCTTCCTGGCATATGTAGTAGGGCGCAAGCGAGCGGCGCATCTTCTGATAGCGGACCCGCATCCGGGCGCCACAGCGTCCGCAGAGCACGCGACCCTGCAGCAGAGCGGGACCCTCGCGCGGCACCGTGCCGCGCGCGCCGGCGCTGAACGCGCAGGTATTCTCCCGCAACGTCACCTGGTTGCGTTCGTACTCGTCCCAAGTGATGTAACCGGGGTGAGCATCCTTGATCAACACCGGCCAGTCCTGGCGTGCGACTTTGCGTTGCGTGGTCGACTTGAGATCGACGCTGGGTACGCTGCGCGTTCGACCATACACGTAGGCGCCGGCGTAGCGCGGGTTGTGCAGGATCTGGGTGACCCGGCTGTTATCGAACATGCCCCACAGTACATCGCCCTTGCCGATGCCGCGACGGATACGCCGCGGGAAGCGAAGGCGCTCTCGAACGAAGCGGCGGAGTACGGCGGTCGCCGAACGGACCTCCCGGAAGGTGTCAAAGACCATCCGCACCGCCTGCTGGATGTGTAGATCCGGATCAAGCGTGACGGCACCGGCAGCGTCGTAGACCAGGCCAATGGGCAATGCCATCTCCAGTTCGCCGCGACGCGCCTTGTTGCGCTGGCCGCCGAGCAGGCGGGCCTTGAGAACGTGCAGTTCGGCCTCGCTCATCGTGCCTTTTAGCCCGAGAAGTAGCCGGTCATTGAAGTGGGCCGGATCGTAGACTCCATCCTCATCGAGGATCAGGGTCTGGGTGAGTGCCGCCAGTTCGAGCAGTCGATGCCAGTCGGCGTTGTTGCGTGCGAGGCGCGAGACCTCCAGCCCGAGCACGATCCCGGCGTGACCGAGTGCCACTTCGCTCACGAGGTGCTGGAACCCGTCGCGGTTCTCAGCGTGTGCCCCACTGATCCCCAGATCGCTGTCGATCGTGTGGATCCGCTCGACAGGCCAGCCCAGGACCACGGCTCGCTCGCGCAGTGCATACTGGCGCTTGCTGCTCTCCGTGTTCTCGAACACTTGGCGCAACGAGGACTGGCGAACGTACAGGAACGCGTCACGCCCCAGATGCTCGGCGCGGATCTTCTGGTGGCTCTCAGTAAACATGGGTCACCCCCTCATGGGTGCGCAGGAGCATGTTGGCGAGCAGGTGCAGGAACGCTCGATCCGTTCGAACGTTAGGCAACGATAACGATGACACGGGCGTTGCCGGCTCGGCAGGCGCCTGAGATAAAAGCGAGAGCCCGTGGAGCAGCCCGTGATAGACAATGGCGCTGAGGCCATCGGGTCGCGCGTGACCGTGCAGCACCGCGCCGCGTAAGCTCTCGTAGAGCGAGACCGCAGACGCAGGCACCGTCAGGGTTGCGCCGGGACTGACCGTTTTTTTTTCCTCGCCAGCGCGCGTTCGATACTGCGAGGGTGGACCCTGAGGCCAAGCTCGGCTCGGATCTCGCGTGCCAAGGCGCGCGCCCCGGACAGCGTATCGTCCGCCAGTCGGGCCTCGATGAACGCCATGACCTCGGGCGTCAGCTTGTGGGCACTCTTCGGGCCGCGCCGCCTCGGCAGCAGTCCGATGAGACCTTCCTGCGCGAAGGCTGCTTCGGCCTGGTAAAAGGTAGGTCGCGAGACACCAAAGAGCGCCGCCGCTTGCGTCTTCTCGGCACCCTCGACACTCACATGACGCAGCATCTCGTATTTGACCTGCACCAGATCGCGGGCATCGAAGAAGCTGCCGCTGGCGAACCACGGAGCACGCACGCGCTGCGGGTGGCGGTTCAGGCCGCCCTGTTGCTTCAGGCGCTCCGTCTTGCGATCGCGTTGGGCCATGCGGATGCCGTGGATCGTGATGACGTAATGTATAATACGCCGCACATGGATGAACGTAAAGCCTCTCAGCCAATACACGTCCGTATTTATCAGCTGTATTACTGGCTACTATGTCCGTGAACCGAGCCCTTAAGACGCATGCAGCGGCGTTTAGTACCTTACGGCGGCGGCGTAATTTGCCTGACACGGTCATGGTATATCCCGGCGTCGCAACTCGACGATTAACGCCACTAAGCGCAGCAGGTCATCCGGTCGCCACCACGAGCGGCCCGCCGACGCCTGGGCAAACAGATCCGCATACCCAAGGCTCGTCCACGAGACCGGCATCGAGCTCAGGCGGCCTCCTGCATCGAAGTACATCACCCGTTCCTCGCCCCAGTTGTGCCGCTGGTTCTTTAAGACCCACCGCGTCCCACGCTGCGGATGAAAGAGGTGCGTCACCTCGAACGTTACTGCTTCATCGCCCGTACAAGCTGCAGTTGCTGACTTGAGATAATGGGATGGCGGAGGCGTTCGTCAAAACCTTCAAACGCGATTACGTGTATGTTCACGATCGTCCTGACGCGCAAACGGTCTTGTCCCAGTTATCGGCATGGTTCGAGGACTACAACGAGAGCCATCCACATAAAGCCCTGCGAATGAAGTCACCCCGTGAGTTCATCCGCAGTTATCAACCCGCGGCCTGTCCGGTTGGATAGGGGCAACTCCACGGGCTTCGTGCCGACCT
>JAKALX010000032.1 GCA_021823905.1 Chloroflexota bacterium
ACCGCTCCACCCTGCGCGCTCGCCCGAACAACGTCTACGCGATCGGCGACAACGCGGCGATCCCGCTCGAGAACGGCATGCTCTTGCCCAAGGCGGGCGTCTTCGCACACGGCGAAGCGGAAGTCGTGGCAGAGAACATCGCGCGGCGCGTTCGCGGCGACCTCAGCGAGCTGGCGTTTGATGGCCACGGAACGTGCTTCCTCGAAACGGGCGGGGGCAAGTCCGGGCTGGCGCGCGGCGATTTCTACGCTTCACCCGTGCCAAAGGTAGCGATGTACCGCCCGCGCCGCACGTGGCACGCCACGAAGATCGCGTTCGAGCAGTACTGGTTGCGCCGCTGGATCTAGAAGATCGCCTGTGACAGCCGCCGCTGGTACTCGCGCGTGAGCGGCGCGTCCAGCCCGAGGATGTCGAAAACCGCCAGCACCGCCTTCCGCGCGGCGCCATCGGCGAACGTGCGATCGAGCCGTACGGACTCGATCAGTTCCTCCAACGCCTCCTCGTAGCGCCCCCGTGCGGCGAGCATCACGCCCCAGCGGTAGCGCGCCCGGGGGTCGCGGGGATTCGCCCGCGCCTCGCCCTCCAGGTCCTCGCTCCCATGCTTGCTCGCGAAGTTCTCGAGGAAGATGCGATGCTTCAGCGACTTCGCCCGCCGGTCGATCGGGGCGCGTGCCAGCAGCTCGTCCGCCGCCTCGGTCTCGCCCCGGTTCAGGAGAATGGAAGCCAGGCCCACGACGGCGTCCGCATTCCCGGGCGTGCCCGCCAGGATCTCGCGGAACCGCGCCTCTGCCGCCGCGACGTCGCCCCGGGCGAGCATCGCCTCGGCCTCACCGGCTGCACGCTCCGCCGGTGAGGGAGAGAGCTTCGCGAAGAACGCACGAACCTGCGCCTCGGGCACGGCGCCGGTGAATTCCGCGACAACCCGGCCGTCGCGAAACGCCTTCACCGCCGGAATCCCCTGGATCCCGAACTGCGTTGCCGTCCGTGGGTTCTCGTCGGTGTTCAGCTTCGCCAGGATGACTTCGCCCGCGGTTTCGGCGGCAACGCGCTCGATGATCGGTCCCAGCACCCGGCAGGGTCCGCACCATGGCGCCCAGAAGTCGACAACCACCGGCCTGGACTTCGAACGATCGAGGACCTCGGCGGCGAAGGTCGAGTCGGTTACATCGAGAGCAACGGTTTCGGCTGGCATGCGACGCTCCAGGAAGAGGATTGCTCCTCGATCGTACCGACACGCGACGGACCAGTCACCACGGCGGCCGCCACCGTCCCACGGCAAACCCCCAGCGACCCGGCGGCGCTTCTGTTACCCTCTTCCTCGTGGTCCAGTGGGGCGGGCGGCCGCTGCCGGCTTCGGCCGGGAGAGGAAAGTCCGGACTCCGCCGGGCAGGGTGCCAGGTAACGCCTGGGCGGCGCAAGCCGACGGAAAGTGCAACAGAAACATACCGCCCGCTTCGGCGGGTAAGGGTGAAATGGTGCGGTAAAAGCGCACCGGCGTCCCGGCAACGGGGCGGACGGGCAAACCCCACCCGGAGCAAGGCCAAATAGGGGAGGAGGGCGCCCGGCCCGTTACCACTCCCGGGTTGGCTGCTGGAGCGCCGTGGCGACGCGGCGCCTAGACAGATGGCCGCCACTCCCTTCGGGGAGAACAGAATCCGGCTTACAGCCCCGCTGGACCACTCCGTTGTTCAACATCCAGGAACCCTGGCCCGCCGCATTCGACCGTCGCGACCCGACCGTAGCCCTGCTTTCCGGGTACGTCTGTTTATCTGTCCGTAAGCGAGACCGATTATGGTGGTGAGGCGGACGGCGAATTCGCGGCGGACGACCCGGCCAGAAACCGCCCCCGCGCCGACCGATGAGGAGCCAATGACCAAGTACGTGTACCTCTTTCGTGAAGGCGACGCCTCCATGCGCGACCTGCTCGGTGGCAAGGGGGCTGGCCTGGCCGAGATGACTCGCGCCGGCGCGCCCGTGCCGCCCGGCTTCACCATCACCACCGAAGCCTGCAACGCGTATTCCGAGACCGGCCGCTTCCCCGACGGCCTCTGGGACGAGGTCCTCGCCGCCCTCAGCGATGTCGAGCGCGCCGCCGGCAAGCGATTCGGCGACGCCACGAACCCGCTGCTCCTCTCGGTGCGCTCCGGCGCGCGTTTCTCCATGCCGGGCATGATGGACACCGTCCTCAACCTCGGTCTGAACGCCGCGGCCATTCGCGGGCTCGCCGAAGCCTCGGGCGACGAGCGGTTCGCCGCCGACGCCTATCGCCGCTTCGTTCAGCTCTTCGGCAAGATCGTCCTTGGCGTCGACGGGAACCGCTTCGAGCAGGTCCTCGAGACCGCGAAAGGCCCCGGCCGCCAGGATACCGACCTCGCCGCCGACGAGCTCCGCCAGATCGCCGGCCAGTACAAGGAAGTCATCCGGACCGACGCGAACACGGATTTCCCCGACGACCCTTACGACCAGCTCAAGGCCGCCATCGCCGCCGTCTTCCGCTCCTGGAACGGCCGCCGGGCAATCGACTACCGCCGCTTGAACAAGATCAGCGACTCCCTTGGCACAGCCGTCAACGTCCAGACGATGGTCTTCGGCAACCTGGGCAACACCAGCGCCACCGGCGTCGCCTTCAGCCGCAACCCTGCCACCGGCGAAGCGGTTCTCTATGGCGAATACCTCGTGAACGCCCAGGGCGAAGACGTCGTCGCCGGCATCCGGACGCCGCGGCCGATTGCCGAGATGGCACGCGAGATGCCCGACGTGTACGAGCAGTTCGCCGCCATCTCCCGCCAGCTCGAACTGCACTACCGCGATGTCCAGGACATGGAATTCACCGTCGAGCGCGGCCGCCTCTACATGCTCCAGACGCGAACTGGCAAGCGTACCGGCGCCGCCGCCGTGAAGATCGCCGTCGACATGGTCGCCGAGGGCGTGATCGACCGAAACACCGCGATCCAGCGCGTGGAGCCAGCCTCGCTCGACCAGTTGCTCCACCCGATGCTTGATCCAAAGGCCCGGCTAACAGCTCCCTTCCTCACGCGCGGTCTGCCCGCCTCGCCCGGGGCCGCAACCGGGAAAGTCGTCTTCCACCCCGACCTCGCCGAAGAACGCGCGAAGGCCGGCGAGGAGGTCATCCTCGTTCGCACTGAAACCGCACCGGAGGACTTCCACGGCATGGTCGCCGCCCAGGCCGTCCTCACCGCCCGCGGCGGCATGACCTCCCACGCGGCTGTCGTGGCCCGCGGCATGGGAAAGCCCTGCGTCGCCGGCGCCTCCGCCCTCACCGTCAACTACAAAGAGCACTTCTGCGAGTCCGACGGCCAGCGTGTCCTCGAAGGCGACTACATCACGCTCGACGGCAGCACCGGCGAAGTCTTCCTCGGTCGCATCGACACCAGCGAGCCCGAATTGAGCGCCGACTTCCGCACACTCATGGGCTGGGCCGACGAGGTTCGCAAGATTGGCGTCCGCGCCAACGCCGACACCCCGAAGGATGCGCGTACGGCGCGTGGCTTCGGCGCCGAAGGGATCGGCCTCTGCCGCACCGAGCACATGTTCTTCGAGGGCGACCGCATCGACGCTGTGCGCGAGATGATCCTCGCCGAAACCATCGCCGAACGCCGCCTGGCGCTCGCCAAGATCGAGCCATATCAGAAGGAAGACTTCGTCCGCATCTTCCGCGAGATGGACGGCCTCCCGGTCACGATCCGCACCCTCGATCCGCCACTGCACGAGTTCCTTCCCCACGAGGCGCCGGAGATGCGCGCCCTCGCCGACCAGCTCGGCATCTCGTTCGACCAGGTGAAGGCGCGCGTCGAAGGGCTGCGCGAAGCCAACCCCATGCTCGGCTTCCGTGGCTGTCGTCTCGGCATCGTCTACCCGGAGATCACCGAGATGCAGGCGCGCGCCATCTTCTCCGCGGCGAAGGAATGCGCGGCCGCCGGCATCGACGTTCAGCCGGAGATCATGATCCCGCTCGTCGGCATGCCCGAGGAGCTCCGCCGCCAGGAGCAGCTCGTGCGCCAGGTCGCCCGCGACGTCGGCTGGGACCGCTACCTTGTCGGCACCATGATCGAGCTCCCCAGGGCCGCTCTCGTCGCCGCCAGGATCGCCGAGCACGCCGAGTTCTTCTCCTTCGGGACCAACGACCTCACCCAGACCACGCTCGGCATCAGCCGCGACGACAGCGGCCATTTCGTGCCGAAGTACATCGAAAGCCGCCTCTACGCCGACGACCCGTTCCAGGTCGTCGATCAGGAGGGTGTCGGCGAGCTGGTGAGGATGGGCGTCGAGCGCGGCCGCTCTCGCAAGCCCGGTCTCAAGACCGGCGTCTGCGGCGAGCACGGCGGCGACCCCGCGTCGGTCATGTTCTTCGCAACGATCGGTGTCGATTATGTCTCGTGCAGCCCTTACCGCGTCCCCATAGCCCGGCTGGCCGCCGCGCATGCGGCACTCGGCGAAGCGTCTCGCGACAAATAGTGGCGCCTTTCGCCAACCGTCACCCTTCGTTCACGGTTACGGCCTGTAACGGCCACTGTCCGTGGCCTGATCCTCACCATATGGACGACGAGCTGCCGGACCCGGACCCCGAAACGATTCGCGCCCTGTTCCTCGAGGTCGCCGAGCTGCTCGAGGCGATCGTCATCGCCATCCAGACCGACCGGACCGAGATCGACGGCGAGTTCGTCGTCCGCGAGGCCGTTCGCCGCGTCGTCCGCCTGCGGGAGCACCTGAGCGACAGCGGTTACGAATGACACTCAACCAGCCGAAGCGAGCAGCGCCGCCGCTGCCGCCCGGTTCTCCGCGCTATCGCCGCCAAGCATCGCCGCGAGCTCGGCACTCCGCTCCTCACCCGTGACCGGCCGGACCTGAGACCACGTTCGCTGACCGTCGCTCTCCTTGGTGACCACAAAGTGACACTGGCCGTACGCCGCCACTTGCGGAAGGTGCGTAATGCACAGCACCTGGTGACGCGCCGCCAGCTCAATCAGCGCCCGGCCGATGAGCGCGCCGGCCCGACCGCCCACGCTTTCGTCCACTTCGTCCAAGACCACCGTCCGCCGTTCGGCCTGCGATCCGAGCACCGTGGTCAGCGCAAGCAGGAAGCGCGACGTCTCGCCGCCGCTGGCCGCCGCCGCAAGCGGTCGTGGCGTTTCCCCAGGATTGAACGACGCGAGAAACTCGATCCGGTCGACACCGCTCTCCGTGAACGCCACGGGCCGCGCCTCTGACTCATCGAGCGGCGGCCGTTCGGTGATGACGACTTCGTACTCGGGCAGCGCGACGCGTGGGCCACTGGCCTCGTCGTCACAGGCGAAACCCACCGAGAGCGCCGCGCCGCCCATGCCCAAGTTCTCCAGCTCGCGAGCGAGAGCGTGGACGAGGTCGCGCGAGGCCGCCCGCCGCGCCCGTGAAAGCTCACCCGCCTGCGCGGCCAGCGCCGCCAGGATCTCCTGCTCCCGAACCAGCAGCTCCTCCAGCGACGAGCCCGCCCCGGTGAGCGACTCGAGCCGTTCCGCGGCGTGCGCTCCGTAGGCGATGACCTGGTCCACGCCGTCGCCGTACTTTCGGCAGAGCCGCGCGATCTGGTCGAGGCGCTCCTGGACCGCCGCCAGCCGTGCTGGATCGTCCTCAATCGCCTCGCGATAGCGGCGAAGCGCTCGGCCGAGGTCGGAAGTCGTCGCCTCCAGCGTCGCTGCGAGATCCGCAAGTTGACGCGCTCCGGGATCGCGCGCCGCGATCTCCGTCACGGCGCGGCCCACCTCTCCGGCGCCCGACCCTTCCAGCGCCTCCAGCGCTCGCGTGACTGCCTCGATCAGGCGCTCCGGACTCGCGAGCCGGGCAGACTCTTCGCGCAGGGAGATGTCTTCGCCCGGCTGAAGCCCCGCCGCCTCGATTTCGCCCGTTTCGAACTGCAGTTGGTCAATCAGGCGCTCCCGCTCGCGCGTGTCCGTCGCCAGGGATTCCGCCTGCCGGCGAACGTCGCGCAGCTCCCGGACCGTCGCGGCCACGGCGTCGCGCTTCGCCCCCAGCCCGGCGAACGCGTCGAGCACGGCGAGCTGAACGGCTGGCCTGAGAATCGCGAGTTGCTCCGACTGCCCGTGGATGTCGGCAACACGCGCCCCAAGCTCGCGCAGGTCGTCGAGCGTTGCCGGCTGACCGTCGATTCGTGCCGCCGACCGCCCCGAGAGTGCCACGCTTCGTTCGACTGTCACCAGCCGCTCCGGCAGCGACAGGACACCCTCCACAACCGCCCGCTCACTGCCCGTCGCGATCACCTCACGCCCCCGCCGGCCGCCGAGCAGGAATGCGAGCGCGTCGACGACGAGCGACTTGCCCGCGCCAGTCTCGCCCGTGAACACATTGAGGCCCGGCCCCGGCTCGATGACAACCGAGCGGGCAACGGCGAAATCGGTGATCACCAGCCGCTCGATCACGGTTACCGCCGGATGATCGGACTGGACATCTGGAATTCGAGCTTCTCTGCCAGCTCCCCGTAGAACGACGACGGCTCGCGGAATCGCACGAACCGTGTCACGTGCTCGCTCACCTGGAGCGTGACTGCAACACCGCTGCTCACCGGGACGTCGTCCTGCCCGTCCACGCTGATGATTGCGCCCGCGTCCGAGGTCACCTTGAGCTCGACGACCGATTCGGGCTGCAACACGAGAGACCGGCCGAGCGCCAGGTGTGCCGCCACCGGCGTCATCACGAGATGGTGCTCCGTCGGGGAAAGAATCGGCCCCCCGGCGCTGAGCGAATAGCCCGTCGAACCGGTCGGCGTCGAAACGATGATCCCGTCACACCGGTAGAGCGCCAGGTGCGCCCGGTCGATTCGCACGTCGACGTAAACCGGCCTCCCCGGCGCGCGACGGCTGATGACGATGTCGTTGAGGCCGTGGTAGACCGCGGGCTCGGATCGGTCGCCGTCGGCCACCAGGGCGCGCACCATCATGCGCTCCTCGATCCGCCAGTCCTCGGCCATGATTCGCTCCACGTGGTTGAAACAGTCTCGCGGGCTCATGTCGGTCAGGAAACCAAGACGGCCCATGTTGACCCCGAGAATCGGAATCGCGTGAGGGATGGTCACCCGCGCCGCCCGGAGAACGGTGCCGTCGCCCCCAATGCAGACGATCAGGTTCGCCTGCTCGACCTCGCCTTCCGGCAGCTCAACCCAAGCGTCGCCGACGATGTTGTGGATCCCGCTCCGCTGGAACTCCCGGCCGAGCTGCTGCGCGAAGACCGCCGCGCCCTCGCTGGCGGGATGATGAAAGATAATCGCCCGTTTCAACATCGCGGCAGCCGCTCAGCAGGCGTCCACAGCTGTGCCAGGTACTCCACGTTGCCGTCGCCCCCACGGATTGGCGACTCGATCAACCCGCCGATCCGCCAGCCGGCGCCCTCTGCCCAGGCCACGAACTCGGCTCGCACTCGCTCGTGCACCGCCGGGTCGCGGATGACACCACCGCGCGGGACGCTCTTCGGGCCTGCCTCAAACTGCGGCTTCAGTAGCACGACGCCCATCGTACCCGGGGTCACGCGCTCCTGCACCGACGGCAGCACCTTTCGCAGCGAGATGAACGACAGGTCCGCCACGAACAGGTCGATCGGCGGCAGCTCCGGCAGCTCGCGGGCGTTGGTCCCCTCGACGAGCGTCACTCGCGGGTCATCGCGCAGTTTCTGGTGGAGTTGCGCCCGCCCAACGTCGATCGCCAGGACCGACGCGGCCCCGCGCTGCAAGAGGCAATCGGTGAAGCCGCCGGTCGAGGCCCCCAGGTCCATGCAGCGAACGCCGGTCACGTCGATTGCGAACGAGTCCAGCGCATGTTCGAGCTTGAGTCCTCCGCGGCTGACGTACCGCTCCGGTTCCACAACCTCGATCGGCGCGCCAGCGTCTACCAGTTGCGCGGCCTTTACGAGCGTCAGCGTGCCGATCCGCGCCCGCCCGGCCATGATCAGCCGCTGCGCCCGCTCGCGCGTCTCCGCCAGGCCCCGCTCGACCAGCAAGATGTCCGCACGCACACGACCCATGCCACAGGCTAGGCCGGCGGCGAAGGGCGGCGCAAGCCGCCATCCCGCCAAACAGTGCGAGCCGGTACGCTATGCGCGTGAATCCAACCGAACGCGTACGCGCCGCGCTCCAAAGCCTCGGCCTCCCGAGCGACCTCCACGAATTCACGGCCGGCACGCACACCGCCCAGGATGCAGCGGACGCCGTCGGCTGCCAGCTCGGCCAGATCGTCAAGACGCTCTATTTCTCCGCCGACGGCCGCCCGACCCTGGCGCTCGTCGCCGGCGACCGCCAGGTGGACACCTCGAAACTCGCCGAGATCCTCGGCGTCGGGCGCAAGAAGCTGAAAATGGGATCGCCGGAAGAGGTTCTCGCCCACACCGGCTACCCCGTTGGCGGCGTCGCGCCGGTCGGCTCGGCCCACCCCTGCGACGTCGTCGCCGACGAAAGCTTAAAACGCTTCGAACAGATCTGGGCCGCGGCCGGCGACGGCAACACCGTGTTCCCGGCGGAGACCGTGGCGCTCGTTGGCGCGGTCGGCGGCCAGTGGGCGGCCATCACGAAGGACACGGCGTGACCGCCTCGGCAACTGCACCGGCGGTCCGGCGGCCAGGCCTGCCCCCGCTCCTCTCGGCCATGCGCCCCTACCAGTGGCCGAAGAACGGCTTGATCTTCGCCGCGTTCATTTTCTCGGCCGGTGACGCCTGGAAACCGTCCGATCCCGGCTCGTGGTGGCCGCTGCTCTGGCGCAGCGGCGCGCTCTTCGCCCTCTGGAGCCTCGTTTCGAGCGCCATGTACCTTCTCAACGACATCGAGGATCGCGAGCTCGACCGCATCCATCCCCGGAAGCGCCACCGGGCAATCGCTCGCGGTGCTCTCACGCCCCGTGCGGCAACCACCACCGCGGTATGCCTTGGCGCCGTGGCCCTGCCCCTCGCGTTCGTGCTCGACACCAGGGCGGGCGCTGTGCTCGCCGGCTACACCGTGATAATGCTCGCCTACTCAGGTGGTCTGAAGCGCGTTCCAATCCTGGACGTGCTTATCCTCTCCGCCGGTGTGGTCGCGCGGGCGGTCGGTGGAGCGCTCGCCATCGACGTCTCGATCAGCCCGTGGCTCTATGTCTGCTCGAGCTTCGCCGCCTTCTTCTTCGCCAGCTCCAAGCGCTGGGCGGAGCACCGTCAGCTCGGCCCGGAGGCGGCCCAGCACCGGCCGGCGCTCGCCCAGTACGGCAGCGAGATCCTCGGCCAGCTTCTCACGATCAGCGCCGCCTCGGCTCTCCTCAGTTACGCCCTCTACACGATCGAGTCGAGGCATGTGCCCCGGAACGGCTCGATGGCCCTTACCCTGCCCTGGGTCGCGTTCGCCTTGTTCCGCTACCTGCTGTTGCTCGACGGGCCGCGCCGCGGCGACGCCCCCGATCGCATCCTCTTCACCGATCCGCAGATCCTCGTCGCCGTCGCCGGATTCGTGGCGACGGCCGTCACCGTGCTGCTCTGGAACCACTGACCGCGCGTCAGTGCCCGCCCGTGAATCGGTTGGCCCCCTCGCCCGCGAGTTCCGGCCGGCCGCTCCATGCCCACGCATAGTTCGTCCGGCTGATGCCCATCAGCATCCCGTCGAGCGCCGAAGGATGGATGAACAGGCCGCTCTCCGGCGGTGCGTCCTCCGCCCGAGCGAACCGTGCGCCGTTCGCCTTGAGGCGCTCTGCCAGCGCTTGCACGTCCGCTGTCTCCGCATAGCACATATAGAGCGACGGCCCTCGCTTCTGGAAGAAGCGATCCATCGCGCCACCGCCCGAAGTCTGCGTGATCTCCACGCGGTCCAGCCGCGCCGGCGGATCGAAGAGCGTGAGCGTTCCCGTATAGCCGTAGAGCGTGCTCTTGATCGGCGAGAAGCGAGTCGGGTCGAGTCCGAAGGTGCGCGTGTAGCGGGCGGCGGTGTCCTGCCAGTCCCGCACCGGGTTAGTAACCTCGTAGATGTGTCGGAGCAGGCCCACCGGCTCCCGCGCACGCTCCGGCACGATCATCGTGGGCATGCCGTCCGTCTCCGTGACCGCCAGGAAGAGCGCGTCCCCCTCGCGAGTGAACCGCACCTCGTGCGAATCGAGGTGCCGCGCCATCTGGAGCATGTCTCCGGTGGCGAAACCGACGCCATAGAGCCCCGTCCCCCAGCGGCTGGCGAAATCGCGAACCGGTCCGTCGCCCGCCGGTTCGAGCAGCTCGACCAGGCTGTCGCCAGCCTGCACCGTCGTCCGCCGCGCGCTCAGGAATGGCGATTCGTCTTCCCCGGCCACCACGGCGCCAAACAGCCGCCCCCATTTCGCCGCCGTCTCGGTTCGATCAGAGACGACAAGCTGAACCCGGTCGACGTAGGAGAGCATCAGCGAATCCCCGGCGCGCAGCAGCGCTCACGCGAAGTATCGCACGACAGGATGTAGGGGATTGAAAACACAACGAGACTCGCCCCGGCGGGCGGGCCCGCCCGTTCGAGACGAAGCTCCGTCGCTGCTTCCGGCCTACGCCGATTCGCTATGAAGCTCGGGGCTCGTCGGCATGACTGTCACGTCGACCTGCTGGCCGCCCCGCGTAAGCAGCAGCGGCCTCGTTCCGTTGAGCACCGACTCGGCGTTCACGACGCACTTGCGCACGTCGTTGCGCCCGGGGATCTCGTACATCACATCCATGAGCGTCTGCTCGAGGACCGTGCGCAGGCCACGCGCTCCCGTCTTGTGCTTGATTGCCATCTGGGCGATCGCGTGGAGGGCGTCGTCCGTGAACGAGAGCTCCACGCTGTCCATGCCGAAGTAGCGCTGATACTGCTTCACCAGGGCGTTCTTCGGCTCGGTCAGGATGCGCACCAGCGACTCCTCGTCAAGCGACGAGAGACCAACCACCATCGGCAGCCGGCCGACGAACTCCGGAATCAGCCCGAACTCGAGGAGGTCGTCGTGAGTGACATGCGTGAGCAGGGTGTTCAGCCCGTCCGTGTCCTTGTAGCGGCGGTCCGCCCGGAAGCCAATGCGAACGTGGTCGCGTGTCAGGCGCTTCTCGATGTGCTTCTCCAGCCCCTCGAAGGCGCCGCCACAGATGAAGAGAATGTTGCCCGTGTTGATCTGGAGGAAGTCCTGGTGCGGGTGCTTCCGGCCGCCCTGCGGCGGCACGTTCGCAACCGTCCCCTCGATAATCTTCAGCAGCGCCTGCTGAACACCCTCGCCCGAGACGTCGCGGGTGATGCTCGGGTTGTCGCCCTTGCGTGCGATCTTGTCGATCTCGTCGATGTAGATGATGCCCCGCTCGGCCTTCTGGATGTCGAAGTCAGCCGCCTGGATCAGATGGAGAAGGATGTTCTCCACGTCCTCGCCGACATACCCCGCCTCCGTCAGCGCCGTCGCGTCCGCGATCGAGAACGGCACGTCGAGCAGCTTCGCCAGCGTCTTCGCCAGGTACGTCTTACCCACACCCGTCGGCCCGACCAGCAGGATGTTCGACTTTTCCAGCTCGATATCCTGGTCGGCCGCCGCCCCAATTCGCTTGTAGTGGTTGTAAACGGCTACCGAGAGCACCCGCTTCGCCTGCTCCTGGCCAATGACGTACTCGTTCAGGTGATCGTAGATGTACTTCGGCGGCGGGACGCGCTGCCCCGAGCCGGCCGCTGTCTTCGAGGTGGCGGCCGTCGACGGGCTGCCGCTCTCCTCGTCGATGATCTCGCGGCAGAGATCGACACACTCGTCGCAGATATAGACGGCGCCCGGACCGGCGATCAGGCGGCGGACCTGGTCCTGGTTCTTCCCGCAGAACGAGCAATGGTACTGGACACGGTTGGTGCGGCTACCGGGCACGGCCCTGATCCCCCATTTCTATCGCTCTTTGAGGTCTTCCGGGCGAGCGAGAAGTTCGTCGACGAAGCCGTATTCCTTCGCTCCCTGGGCGTCCAGGTAGAAGTCACGGTCGAAGTCTTTGGTAATCCGCTCCACCGTCTGGCCGGTATGGCTGGCGATGATGTTCCGGATGATTTCGTTGTTGCGAAGGATCTCCTTCGCCGCGATCTCGATGTCCGTCGCCTGCCCGCGCGCTCCCCCGAGCGCCTGGTGCATGTGCACCGTCGCGTTCGGCAAAGCGTAGCGCTTCCCCTTGGCCCCGGCGCACAGCAGCACCGTTGCCATCGACGCCGTCTGGCCGACTGCAATCGTCGACACGTCCGGCTCGATGAGCTGCATCGTGTCGTAGATGGCCAGCCCGGCGGTGATCACGCCCCCCGGCGAATGGATGTACATGCTGATGTCCCGCTCCGGGTCCTCGCGCTGCAGATAGAGCAGTTGCGCGACGATCAGATTCGCGATCTGGTCGTCGATTGGTGTGCCGAGAAAGACGATCCGCTCCTTCAGAAGCAGCGAGAAGATGTCGAACGCCCGCTCGGAGCGCGGTCCCGTCTCGATAACCGTCGGAATGATGGCCCGGACCAGCGGGTGAATTGGGGGCCTGGCCTGGTTCACTCGGTACCCTCCTCAACTTCGCCGCGAGCGATCTCCGCGAGCCGCTCGAGCGTCTTCCGGGTCAACAAGTTACGACGGATGGTGGCGACACCCTCCTCGGTCGCGAACATCTGGCGAAAACGCTCCGCGTCGTCGCCCATCGGTTCGACCAGCTTGTCAAGCTCCCCTTCTATCTCTTCGGCTGAAACGGCGATACCTTCAGCCTCCGAGAGTTGTGAAAGCGCAAGAGATCGCTTCACGCGCGCCTCGGCGGCCTCGCGAAGCGACTCCCGGTATTCCGATTCGCTCCGCCCAACCCTGCGCAGGTATGCCGCGTACTGCGAACCGTCGTTCCCCATCGAGTCCCGGATGATGTGGTCGATTTCGCGTTCCACCAGCACCCTCGGAAACTCCACCGTGGCGCCCTCGACGAGCGCGTCAACCGCCTTCGTCCGATACGCGTTCTCCGCCTGCTCCTTGAGCGCCGTCTCCAGGTCCGTCCGCACCCGCTCGCGGAGCGCCTCGAACGTCGGAAACTCCTCCGCGTTCACCTGCTGCGCGAGGTCGTCATCCAACTCCGGAAGCTGCTCTTCCTTCACCTCTTTGATCGAGAGCGTGAACGAGGCCGTCTTCCCCTGCAGGCGCTCCACCCGGAAGTCCTCCGGGATTGTGATCTCGAACGTCTTCTCCTCGCCCTTCTTCATCCCGAGGAAGCCTTCCGCCAGGCCCTCGACGAAGAGCACCGTGCCCTCGCGCAGCGGGAACTCGGCGTCAACGTCTTCGACGAACCGCTCGCCGTCCGTTTCGCCCGCAACGTCCGCGATCAGGAAGTCGTTCCACTGGACGGGCCGCTCGACGGGTACCTGCGTCGCGTAGCGGCGCCGGATCATCGTGAGCTGCTCGTCGAGCATCTCCGGGGTCACCTCGACCGGCTCCGGCTCGACCCGGATGGCCTTGTAGGAGCTGATGTCGACCGTCGGGCGCACTGGGACGATGAACTTGAAGCGCAACGGATCGAGATCGAGCTGGTCGAGCTCCGGTTGCGCGATCGCGTCGACGTCCTGCTCCTCGATAGCCTCGTTGTAGACCTCGGGCAGGAGCTTATCGATCGCCTCGTTCATCAGCCGGTCCTGGCCGATGTACTTCTCGGTGAGTGGCCGGGGCGCCTTTCCTGGTCGAAAGCCGGGGACCTTCGCCTTCGGAGCGAGTCGCCGGTAGGCCGCATCCAGCGACTTCGTCAGCCGCTCCGATTCGACCTCGATGTCGATTTGCACACGGCTCTCCGGGAGCCGTTCGAGAGTTACCTTCACTGGCGGATCACGTCCCTCCGACAGCCAGTATAGCAAAGCACGGTTCTCGTGCCGGGGACGCGGGTTGGCTCGGAAGGTTCGTCTCTGAGGGATGACCGGCCTGTTCCTATCGCGCCTGGGTCGTTCTCGATTCGAGCAGGTCCACGAGCGCGTCGCCCAGCAGGTTCCAGGCGAAGAAGAACAGGATCACCGGCCCGGCCGACGCAATCAGCAGGTGCGGGTAATGCTCCAGGTTGACCGTTCCCTGGGCCGCCTCGATCAGGCTGCCGAAGCTCGAGCCCGGCGGGTCGATGCCCAGGCCCAGGTACGAAAGCGCCACCTCCGCCCCCGCGATCCCCGCCATGCTCCCGCTGAGGCCGACCATCCAGAGCGGCATCACCCCGGGGAAGATGTGTCGCGTGATCACCCGCCAGCCGCTCGCGCCCATCGCTTCGGCCGCCTCCACGTAGGTGTCCTCGCGGATCGCAAGCGCCTGGCTGCGCACAATGCGTGCGCTCCCAACCCAGGCGAACGGAACGGTCGCTCCGGCGACGATGAGGAACTTCAGGAACGTCCCCGCGTCCTGTCCCAGGAACGTGTGATCCTGGAGCCAGAACGACATGTCCGTGATTCGCGAGCGAAACGCCGCCGTGATCGCAAGCATCAGAACCAGTGTCGGCAAGCCCGACAACACTTCTCCCGTCCGCATCACCGCGGTGTCGATCCAGCCGCCGCGGTACCCGGCCAGCAGCCCAAGCCCGAGGCCCAGGAAGAGGCCGCCCGTGACCAGAACCACAACCGTGAACAGCACCGTCGTCCTGGCCGAATACAGGACACGCGAGAACAGATCACGCCCCAGGGTGTCGGTCCCGAGCCAATGCTCACTTGAAGGCGCCTGGCGGCGATCTGCGAGCGTGACGTGCTGCTCGTTGGGGTCGTGCGGCGCGATGACCGGCGCCAACAGCCCTGCGGAGTAGAAGATCAGCAGGTAGCAGATCGCCAGCATCGCGATCTTCTTCCGGACAATCTGCCGCAACACGCGGAACCGACGTCGCGCCGGGAGGACAATCTCAGGGACGTACGCCACCTCGGCGATCGCCATCGCTAGCCCCTCCTCGCGCCCAGGCGCACGCGCGGGTCGATGAAGGCGTACAGCACGTCGATGACCACGTTCGCCAGCACGAACAGCACCGAACCGAAAAGAACAAGCGCGAGGATCACGTCGTAGTCAGGCGCGAGCGCCGCCTGCAGCGACTCGTTGGCGATGCCGGGGATCCCAAACCCTTGCTCGACGAAGAGCGCGCCACCGGCTATCCCCGGAAGCGATAGACCGATGACCGTGATCATCGGGAGCATCGCGTTGCGCGCGATGTGGCGAAAGACGACCGTGCTCTCCTTCAGGCCCTTGGCCCGCGCCGTCCGGATGTAGTCCTCGCCCAGCACCGAGATCACCGAGGCGCGCATGAAGCGGGCCACCCCCGCCACACCCGGCAGCGCCAGCACCAGCACCGGAAGGATGATGTGCGTGCTGTAGACCCCATCCCAGCTCAACCCAACGAGCCCCAGCTTCAATGCGAACAGCCAGCTCGTCAGCGTCGTCAGCACGAACACCGGGATCGCGTCCAGCGCCAACCACCAGCTGATCACGAGCGGGTCGATGAACGTGCCGCGCGCCAGCGCGGCGTAAATGCCCACCGGAATCCCAAGGCCGAACGTCAGGACCAGCGCCAGGAAGCCGATCTGGCTGGAGATCCAGACCTTCGGAAGAATCACGTCCGTCGCCGTGAAGTCCGTGTGCAGGGTCGAGACACCAAGGTCCCCGTGCGCCAGGTTCTGGATGTACTTCACATACTGGACGTACAGGGGCCGGTCATACCCGTACTTCTGCCGCAGTTGGCGCGCGGCCGACTCCTCGTAGTGCGTCCCGAGGATCCGGTCCACCGGGTCCCCGGGCGCCATCCGCAGCATGCCGAACACGAGCACCGAGATAACGAACAGCACCGGAGCCGCCCAGAGCAGCCGCCGGATGATGTAGCCCGTCAGTCCCGGCCCCACGCGTTCGCCCTCGCTACTTCGCGTTCGGGTCGATTTCGATGTACCGGTACTTCGGCACCGTCAGCGCCACGCTCGGCCAGTTCTTGACGCACGGTTTCACCACCGTCTGCTCGACCGGCCAGAACGTCGGGATGATCACGGCGTCGTCGAGGATCTTCTGCTCGGCCTGGTTGTAGAGCGCGAAACGCTTCGTCTGGTCGCGCTCAGTTCGTGCC